>JBEOKH010000547.1:0-5229 GCA_040275625.1 Thauera sp.
CGCATGCCCGCCACGCGCGGGGCCACAACGAAATCCACCACCCGATCGAGCCGAGCGCGGTCCAGCCCAGCCCCACGCGTGTCCGTGAAGCGAACCTCGCCCGCCCCCCAGCGCAGCACCGGCTCGCCCTGCCAGCGCTGCGCCGCCAGAGCGGGCGGCAGGGCGGGCTCCAGCCACACCTGGTCACGATAGGCACAGCACGCCCAGGCGCCGAGCACGAGGCGCAGCGGATGCCCGGCATCGCAGGTACGCAATTGGCGTAGCGCCTCGCCGATGCGGGCGGTCGACGGCAGCGGCACGCCCTGTCGCAGCAGCAGCCAGCGCAGCAGGTTGGCCTGGCGCGACAGGCTGAGCGCGAGCAGCGCCGCGCGCCGCAGCGGCTCACCGCCGCAAGCCAGCAGATCGAGCGCAGCAAGCTCACCAAGCAGCTCGTCGGCCGCGCCGAAATGCGTCGCCGCGCGTGCCAGCGCCGGCACGGCGGCAGGAAACAGGTCTTCTGCAACCGGCAGCAGGCGGTGACGGATCGCATTGCGGGTGAAGCGCAGGTCGGCGTTGCTCTCGTCCTCCACCCATTCGAGCGCATGCGCATGCGCCCAGGCGCGGACCCGCGCACGCCGCACTGCAAGCAGCGGACGCAGGCGGCCCGGCAGCCCGCCCGCACCGGGCACGACCGGCCGCATCGCCGCTACACCACGCACGCCACTACCACGCAGCAGGCGGAACAGCAGGGTCTCGGCCTGGTCGTCCTGGTGGTGGCCAAACGCGAGCCAGTCGCACGTGACGCGTTCTAGCGCGGCCCGGCGCGCAGTGCGCGCGGCAGCTTCGAGTCCGTCCGCATGGTCGCGATCGACCTCGACCCGAAAGATCTGCAGCGGGATGCCGGCCTGTGCGCAGCGCCGAGCACAGGCCTGCGCCCAAGCATCGGCGTTGGGGCTGAGGCCGTGATCGACGTGGGCGGCGCTCAGGCCAAAGCCGAAGCGCGGCTGCAGGCGAAGCAGAACTTCGAACAGCACCACCGAATCGATGCCACCGGAAAGCGCGCAGCATACCCGGCTGTGCGCAGCGACGCCGGCCGAGGCGAGGACCGCGGCAGCGGATTCGAGCAGCGCATCGTCGTGCGGGAGGGTCATCGAACGGGCGGAAGCGACGCCAGCCGCGAGCCTGTCACACCGAGGATCACGCGACCGACCCAGCGGGAATCAGGCCGTCTTTTCCTTGTAGCGGCCGTAGCTCATCAGCTTCTCGTAGCGCTGCGCGACCAGTTCGGACGGCGACAGTACCTCGAGCTCGCGCAGCGCGTCACCGAGCGCGCGCTTGAGCGTGGCCGCCATCGCGCGGTAGTCGCGGTGGGCGCCGCCGATCGGCTCGTCCACCACCTTGTCGATCAGGTTGAGCGACTTGAGTCGCGGGGCGGTGATGCCCATGGTCTCGGCCGCATCCGCTGCCTTCTCGGCGCTCTTCCACAGGATGGAGGCGCAACCTTCGGGCGAGATCACCGAGTAGGTGGAGTACTGCAGCATCAGCACCTGGTCGGCGACCGCGATCGCGAGCGCACCGCCCGAACCGCCCTCGCCGATGATGGTGCTGATGATCGGCGTCTTGAGCTCGGACATCAGGTAAATGCTGTGGCCGATCGCCTCGGACTGGCCACGCTCCTCGGCGCCGATGCCGGGATAGGCGCCCGGGGTGTCCACGAAGGTGAACACCGGCAGCGCGAACTTCTCCGCCAGCTTCATCAGGCGCATCGCCTTGCGATAGCCCTCGGGACGCGGCATGCCGAAATTGCGCGCGATCTTTTCCCTGGTGTCACGCCCCTTCTGGTGGCCGATGACGACGCAGGGCTGGCCGTTGAAGCGCGCCAGCCCACCGACGATCGCCTTGTCGTCGGCGTAGTTGCGGTCGCCGTGCAATTCATGGAAGTCGGTGAAGATCAGCTCCGCATAGTCGAGCGTGTACGGGCGCTGCGGGTGGCGCGCGACCTGGGCGATCTGCCACGGGCTCAGCTTGCCGTAGAGGTCCTTGGTCAGCGACTGGCTCTTGGCCTCGAGCCGCTTGATCTCGTCGGAAATATCGACCGCGGGGTCGTCCTGGACGAAGCGAAGCTGGTCGATCTTTTCCTCGAGTTCGGAGATCGCCGTTTCGAAATCAAGAAAGGTGGTCTTCATCCCGGCCTGTTCCAGTCAAAAATGTGCGCCATTGTAACGCCAGCCGCTTGATTTCCTGCACGCGCGGCACCCGGCCCGAAAAAACGCGGGGCGGCGCCTTGCGGCCACCGCCCCGATCGCACTGCAGGCCCGCTCTGCGGGCCGTCGCTCAGTCGTTGTTGGCGAAGCCGAGCAGGTGCAGCAGGCTGGTGAAGAGGTTGAAGATCGACACGAACAGCGACACCGTGGCCATGATGTAGTTGGTCTCGCCGCCGTGGATGATGTTGCTGGTCTCGAACAGGATCAGGCCCGACATCAGCAGCACGAAGGCGGCCGACACGGTCAGCGAAAGCGCCGGAATCTCGAAGAAGATCGCACCCAGGCCGGCCAGGAAGGCAACCAGGATGCCGACCATCAGGAAACCGCCCATGAAGGAGAAATCCTTCTTGCTCGTCACCGCGTAGGCCGACAGGCCGAGGAAGATCGCCGCGGTGCCGGCCATCGCCTGCATCACGATGCTGGCGCCGTTGGGGAGCGCCAGATAGGACGAGATGATCGGGCCGAGCGTGAACCCCATGAAGCCGGTCAGCGCGAACACGAACACGATCCCCAGGCTGCTGTCGCGGAACTTGGTGGTCGCGAACAGCAGGCCGAAGTAGCCGAGCAGGGTCACGATGATGCCCAGGCGCGGCGCGCCCATCGCCATCGACAGGCCGGCGGTGAGTGCCGAGAAGGCCAGCGTCAGCGACAGCAGCATGTAGGTGTTGCGGATGACCTTGTTGGTCTGCAGCACCGAGGCTTCGGCACGTCCGAGAGTGGTAATGCGTTGTTCCATGGTGGAAATCCTCCGGTAGGGAATTGTCGATTTGTTTTGGTGCCGTCCCCGCGCACCTGCGGGGTCCGGCGACTACCTCGAAAAAACGTTGCCGTTCAGGCCGGCAGCGCGGTCATCGCCGCACCGCGGGTCGGGCGCTGGTGGCGGCGCAAGCTGGCTGCTGCCGGCAAGGCGGCGCTGGCCGATGAGCCTGCCGACGTGCGGGCGAGCATGGCGCGGCAGGGCGCCACGGATAGGCCAGGCGCCGCCGCAGTGGCGACCACGCCCGGCTCGGGTGAGGGTGCGGCGGGCGTCGTGGCGCCCGCCGCCGAGACGCCGTTGCCGGCTGTCGAGGGCTTGACGCTCGACTCGGATTTCAGCGCCTTCCTGAAGGAGGAGGTGAGCGAGGCGCTGCGCCGAAAGGCGCTGCGCAAGCTGTTTTCCGATCCTCACTTCAATCGCATGGACGGGCTCGACATCTACATTGATGACTACTCCCGGCCCGACCCGATCCCGCCCGATATCCTTGCCCGGCTCAGGCATGCGCGTGAGTGGCTGCAGTCGGACGCGGATGAGGGCGCGGCAGGGGTGGAAGGTGGCGAGGAGATCGCACGCGGTGACGGGGCCGGGGCGTTGGCGCCCGCGGCTGGTCGCGTGGCGGAACCTGATGCGCAGCCAGCGAAGGTCGCCGCCGCGACGGCCACTCCCGTTTCAGAGGCGAAAAGCGGCGCGGCCGTTCTGCCGGCGGCCAGCGGGCTCGATGGCGCGGTTGAGGAGCCCGCTGCGGGCACCGACGCACCGGTGTCGGGACAAAAAACACCGTAAGCGACATTTTGTCCCGCAACATGTCGAGCGCTTCTCGTTTTGCAGACTTTCAGGGTGTCGGGCGGGTTTTTGCTGTCAGTGGGCTGGCCTATGAAATGCTTTGCATGGTCGTCAAGTTGGAGACCTCATGTCCGGCACGCGCGCAACGCCCCCCTCGGTCCATGTCTGTGACTGCAACCGCAGCTTCACCGTTGATGCCGCCTGCCTGCCGGCAGGCGCCCAGTGCCATCACGCCCTGTGCGGGGCCGAGTCGGCAGCGCTCGAGGCGGCGCTCGCCGAGGGCGGCGAGGTCCATGTCGCCTGTACGCAGGAAACCGCCCTGTTCGGCGAGCTCGCCGAGGCGCAGGGCGCGGGCGAGCGCATCCGCTTCTTCAACCTGCGCGAGAACGCCGGCTGGTCGGCAGAGTCCGCAGCGGCCGGCCCCAAGCTCGCCGCGCTGATCGCGGCCGCGACCACGCTGGCCGATCCGGAGCCGGTGGCGGCGGTGCAGATGAGCGCTGGGCGCACTCTGCTGATCATCGGCGAGGCGGGCGCGGCGCTGGGTTGGGCGGAGCGCCTGGCCGGCAGCTTCGAGCCGGCGGTGCTGATCACCGCGCGCACGGCAGATGCCGAGTTGCCCGCGGTCAACGCGTATCCGGTGTGGTCAGGCGGCCCGGTCAGACTCGCTGGCCACCTCGGCGCCTTCGATCTCGAATGGACGCAGGAGAATCCGATCGACCTCGAGCTGTGCGTGCGCTGCAACGCCTGCGTGAAGGCCTGCCCCGAGGGTGCGATCGGCTGGGACCTGCAGGTCGACGTCGAGGCCTGTCGCAGCCACCGCGCCTGCGTCGCCGCCTGCGGCGAAATCGGCGCGATCGACTTCGCGCGCGCCGACGTGGCACGCAGCGAGCGCTTCGACCTCGTCCTCGACCTCTCGCCCGCGCCGCTGCTGCGCCGCGTCGAACTCCCCGACGGCTACGCCGCGCCGGGGCGCGACCCCTTCGAGCAGGCGCTCGCGGTGCAGGCGCTGGGCGAATTCGTCGGCGAGTTCGAGAAGCCGCGCTACGTCGGCTTCGAGGCTGGCCTGTGCGCGCACAGCCGGGCGAAGAAGACCGGGTGCGCGAACTGCTCGAGGCCTGTGCCACCGAAGCGATCCGCAGCCAGGGCGACGTAATCGCGGTCGATCCCTGGCTGTGCAAGGGCTGCGGCACCTGCAGCACGGTGTGCCCGTCGGGTGCGCTGTCCTTCCAGTATCCGCGCGTGCCCGAGCTCGGCCAGCGCGTGAAGACGCTGCTCGCCGAGTACGCCCGCGCTGGCGGCGAGGATGCCTGCCTGCTGTTCCACTCTGCCGAGGCCGGCACCGCGACCATCGCGCGCCTGGCCCGGCGCGGCCGCGGCCTGCCGGCGCGGGTGATCCCGGTCGAGGTGTGGAGCGCGGACGCGGTCGGGCTGGACCTGATGCTCGGC
>JBEOKH010000548.1:0-6873 GCA_040275625.1 Thauera sp.
ATTGTTCCGCGTGGGCGCGGGCGGAAAAAGAACGCCGCTCAGTGACCGGTTACGAATGCCTGCTCGAAATCGGAACCTGACAGTCGGCATCTGATTCGCATGAACCCTGCCGCACGTGCTCACTGCCTTGGCGAGTTCCAGATCGCGGGTACATCCCGAGCGTGGTGCAGTACGCGCTCAACGGTAATTCCATCGTCGTCGACAAAATAAAACAGGATGGAGGGCGTCGACGCCGGCCAGCTGCGCAGGCGCGCCAGTTCGTCCCGTGCCTGCCAATTTTCCGCTGCATCAGCAGCGTGCGCGTCTCGGCTTCGATTTGATCGCGCAGCCGGTTGGCGGCGTCGACGCTGTTCTCGGCGACGTACAGCCGGGCCTCGAGCAGATCGTTTTCCGCACTGGCGGAATGTCGAACCGTTCTCGCTCCGCCACTACGCGGGCCGTCGTACGCCCGATGTTGCCCGGCCGCGTTGCTTGATTTCGTTCATGTCGAGTTCGCGCACCCGGTCGCCCTCGACGTGGGCGACGCCTTGGGTGATGTCGGCTTTCGGGCTGGCCTAGGCCGCCGTCACACCAGCTGCGCAAGCAGCAAAACATCGAGCAGCAAGGCGCCAATCGCGAGCACCTTCCAGAACCGCGCCGGATCGCGCTCGATCAGCGCCGGGCGGCGGCGGCGCTGGTGGTCGGGGTTGGGATGGTGGAGCTCATGCACGAACTCCGAGAGCTCGGCCTGGCGCTGGGCGGGATCGGGGTCGAGCGCGCGGCGCAGCGCTTCATCGACCCAGGACGGGATCGCGCGCTCGTCGTCCACCACCGAGCGGTAGCGCAGCCGGCGCTGCGCGGCGCGGGTGCGCGTCTTGGCGAGCTCGACCCCGTAGGGCAGCCGGCCGGTGAGCATCTCGTAGGCGATCACGGCGAGCGAGAACAGGTCGGCGCGCGGCGAGCCGGCTTCGCCGAGGAAATATTCCGGTGCCGCATACGCCGCATCGCCCGGGATGCCCGCCGGGTCGGGCGCCATGCCGCATTCGGCGATCCCCGCCACGCTCACCGCACCGAAGTCGATGATGCGCACCGTGCCCGAGGCGTCGATCATGACGTTCTCGGGGCGCAGGTCGCGGTGCAGCATCTCGAGCCGGTGAAAGGCCTGCAGGCCGCGTGCGATCTGGCGCACGATGTCGCGCACGGCGTCGATGTCGGCGCGCGGATGGTCGATCATCCACTGGCGCAGGGTGCGCCCCTCCACGTACTCGGTGGCCACGTACAGGCAACTGCGGCGCTGCGCCGGCGGACACGGCCGCAGCACGTGGGCGCAGTCGATGCGGCGGGCGATCCACTCCTCGAGCAGGAAGCGCTCGAGCGCGACCGTGTCCTGTTGCAGCTCGACCGCGGGCGTCTTGATCGCGACGTGGGCGCCGCTGTGCTCGTCGACCGCGAGGTGGATGTGGCTGCGCGCGCTGGCGTGCAGCGCGCGCACGATGGTGTAGCCGTCGAGCCGCATGCGTGGCGCCAGCGCCGGCGCGAGCGGCAGCTCGGCGAGCTGGCGCTGGAGCTCGCCGGCCTGCGGGTCGGGCAGGCCGACGATGTCGACAAGCTGGATCGTGAGGTTGTCGGGACTGCCGCGGCGCAGGGCCTCGTCGACGATCGTGCGCGCCGCCGCGTCGAGGTCCGCGGCCGCGGCGATCGTGGCGGACACGAACGCCATGTCCACATGCTCGTAGACACCATCGGTCGACAGCACGAAGCAGTCGCCGCACTCCAGCGCCAGCGCACGGTAGTCGGGATCGAGCCGGCGGTCCATGCCGAGCGCGCGCGCCAGGTAGCTCTGCTCGGCCGAGACCCGGACGCGGTGGTCCTCGGTGAGCTGCTCGGCACGGCCGCCACGCAGGCGGTGGATGCGGGCGTCGCCGACGTGAAACAGGTGGGCGGTGGTCGACTTTAGGATCAGCCCGCTGAAGGTGCACACGTAGCCGCGGTCGCGGTCGAAGCGATGCTCGCTCTGGCGCGTCTGCGCATGCAGCCAGGCGTTGGTGGCCGCGAGCACGTGCCCGGCCGCGGTGCGCACCGACCACGCCTCGGACGTGCAGTAGTAGTCGGTGACGAAGGCATCCACCGCGGCCTGAGCGGCAGCCTGGCTGACGTCGCTGCTGCTGATGCCGTCGGCGAGCGCCACCGCGATGCCCTTGGTGACGAGCGCCGCATCCTGCGGGATGCAGACGCCGTGAAAATCCTGGTTGCGTTCCTTGCGTCCGGCCGTGGAATGCTGGCCGACGCGAACGGCGAGTCCCTTGCTCATGTTCGATCCGCAACGGCGCCCCGGCGCCTCGGCGGACCGAGGGGGCCGGGGCCGGTTCGACGGCGCACGCGGCGGATCAGCTGAAGCTGCGCTTGGGGGCCGTGCGCACGTGCGTGGTGTATAGCGTGAGGCCGGTGAAGGTGAGGCCGCCGACGAGGTTGCCGAGCACGACCGGGATTTCGTTCCAGATGAAGTAGTCGAGGATCGAGAAGTTGCCGCCCATCATCAGCCCGGAGGGGAACAGGAACATGTTCACCACCGAGTGCTCGAAGGTCATCGCGAAGAACACCATGACCGGCATCCACATCGCGATCACCTTGCCGCTCACCGTGGTCGAGATCATCGCCCCGACCACGCCGGTCGACACCATCCAGTTGCACAGCATGCCGCGCATGAAGATGGTGAGCCAGCCGGCCAGCCCGTACTGCGCATAGCCCAGCGTGCGCGCCTCACCGATGTGGCCGATCTTCTGGCCGATCTCGTTGGGCTCGGTCGAGAAGCCGTAGGTGAACACGAAGGCCATCATGAACGCCACCGTCAGCGCGCCGAGGAAGTTGCCGATGAAGACGAAGCCCCAGTTCTTCAGGATGGCGCCGATGGTGACGCCGGGCCGCTTGTCGAGCCAGGCCAGCGGGGTGAGCACGAAGACCCCGGTGAGCAGGTCGAAGCCGAGCAGGTAGAGCATGCAGAAGCCGACCGGGAACAGGATCGCACCAACGAGCGGCTGGCCGGTCATCACCGTGGCGGTGACCGCGAACACCGCCGCCAGGGCGAGGATGGCGCCGGCCATGTAGGCACGGATCAGGACATCGCGGGTCGCCATGCAGATCTTGGCTTCGCCGGCGTCGACCATCTTGGTGACGAACTCTGCGGGGGCAAGGTAGGCCATGGTGTTCTCTCTCTGTCTTGTTGTTTTGCGGGGATGCGGGGATGCGGGGATGCGGTTGCGGCGCGCGCATGAAGCGGTCTTGCAGGCGCTTGCTGTCCTTGCGCACGCCTGCCACCGCTTGCGGGAGCAGGGCGGCTCAGACGGCGAGGAAGACCTCCCCGCCCTCGACCTTGACCTCGAAGCGGCCGCAGTGGCCCGTGTCGGGCGCCACCGCGTGACCATCCTCCAGCCCGATGTTCCAGCCATGCAGCGGGCAGGTGACCTTGCGGCCATGGACGATGCCCTGCGACAGCGGGCCGCCCTTGTGCGGGCATTTGTCATGCAGCGCGAAGACCTCGTCGTCGGCGTTGCGGAAGATGGCGATGTCCTCATCGCCGGGGCGTTGCACGACGCGCGCGCCGAGGCGGGGGATGTCGTCGAGCGGGCAGATGCGTTTCCAGTCGTTCATGACGGGTTCCTTTATTGGAATCGGATGGTTTTCATGTAGGAGCGCCGGAAGGCGCGAATACGGCGGTCGATCGGGCGTGATCGCCGGTTACGTGCGCCGCATTCGCGCCTGCCGGCGCTCCTACAGGGCGAGCCACGAGCGGCAATCGCGTCGCGGTAGCCGACGAGTGGCAATCGCGTCGCGGTGGCCGACGCGCGGCGGTGGAAATGACGCGCGGACGGTTTCATGTAGGAGCGCCGGAAGGCGCGAATGGGGCACGCGGCTCACGCCCCCACCCTGATCGGGATGAACTGCTTCACCGCCTCGCCTTCGCGGCTGGTCTGCCAGGGGTCGCGTGCATCCTTCAGCGCGTCGAGCAGGCGCGCGTGCAGGCGGCGGCGGTTGTCGCCGTCCTCGACCACCTTGGCCTTGACGTAATCGAGGCCGACGCGGTTCAGCCAATGCACCGTGCGCTCCAGGTACCAGCCCTCCTCGCGGTAGAGTTGCAGGAAGGCGCCGGAATACTCCATCACCTCCTCGTCGCTGCCCACCTTGCAAAGGTACTGCGCGACCTCGGTCTTGATGCCGCCGTTGCCGCCGACATACAGCTCGTAGCCGGAATCGACGCCGATCACGCCCACGTCCTTGATCCCCGCCTCGGCGCAGTTGCGCGGGCAGCCCGACACCGCGAGCTTGACCTTGTGCGGCGCGTACATGTCGAACAGCATCTTCTCGAGCTTGACCCCCATGTCCATCGCGAGCTGGGTGCCGAAGCGGCAGTGCTCGGCGCCGACGCAGGTCTTCACGGTGCGGATCGACTTGCCGTAGGCGTGTCCCGAGACCATGCCGGCGGCGTTGAGGTCGGCCCAGATGCCCGGCAGGTCCTCCTTCCTGATGCCGAGCAGGTCGATGCGCTGGCCGCCGGTGACCTTGACCGTGGGCACCTTGTACTTCTCGGCAGCATCGGCAATCGCGCGCAGCTCGGCAGGTGTGGTGAGCCCGCCCCACATCCGCGGCACCACCGAGTAGGTGCCGTCCTTCTGGATGTTGGCGTGGGCACGCTCGTTGATGAAGCGCGACTGCGGGTCGTCCTTCGCCTCGTGCGGCCACGACGAGATCAGGTAGTAGTTGACCGCCGGCCGGCACTTGTCGCAGCCGTTGGGCGTGCGCCAGTTGAGCGTGTCGAACACCGCCTCCTTGCTGGTGAGGTGGTGCTTGAAGATCGCCTCGCGCACTACCTTGTGCGAATGCTCGGTACAGGCGCACACCGGCTTGTCGGTGGCGCTCACCGCCTGGTAGGCGCCGCCCACCGTCGAGGCGAGGATCTGCTCGACCAGGCCGGTGCACGAACCGCAGGACGACGCCGCCTTGGTGTGCTTCTTGACCTCGTCGAGGGTGAACAGCCCGTGCTCCTTGATCGCCTTGACGATGGTGCCCTTGCACACGCCGTTGCAGCCGCACACTTCCGCCGTGTCGGGCATGCTGGCGGCGCGGTTCTCACCCTTGTGGCCGGCATCGCCGAGCCTGTTCTGGCCGAACATCAGGTGGTCGCGGATCTCGGCGACGCTCTGGCGATCCTTCATCAACTGGAAGTACCACGAGCCGTCGGCGGTGTCGCCGTACAGCACCGAGCCGACGATGCGGTCGTCCTTGAGCACGACACGCTTGTACACCCCGCCCTGGCGGTCGTGCAGCACGATGTCCTCGGTGCCCGGGCCGCCGCTGAAGTCGCCCGCCGAGAACACGTCGATGCCGGTGACCTTGAGCTTGGTCGAGGTCACCGAGCCGAGGTAGCGGCCGATGCCGAAGTTGGCGAGGTGGTTGGCGCACACCTTGCCCTGCTCGAACAGCGGCGCCACCAGCCCGTAGGCGATGCCACGGTGGGCGACGCATTCGCCGACCGCGTAGACGCGCGGGTCGGTGACCGTCTGCAGCGTGTCCGACACGTGGATGCCGCGCACCCTGCCGCTGCCGCAATAGAGGCCGGCAGATTCGGCGAGCGCGTAGTTCGGCTTGATGCCGGCGGCGACCACGACCAGGTCGGCGGGAATCTCCATGCCGTCCTTGAAGCGCACGGCGCCGACGCGTGCCATCATGTCACCCCCCTCGTTGCGCGCCGGCAGCAGCGCATCGGTGTGGCGGGCGAGCAGGAACTTCATGCCCTTGGCTTCGAGCGAGGCCTGCAGCATGTCGGCGGCGGCGCGGTCGAGCTGGCGCTCCATGATCCACTCGCCGAGGTGCACCACGGTGACGTCCATGCCGCGCAGCATCAGACCGTTGGCGGCCTCCAGGCCGAGCAGGCCGGCGCCGATCACCACCGCGTGGCGGTACTTGCCGGCAGCCTCGATCATCGCCTCGGTGTCGGCGATGTCGCGATAGCCGAGCACGCCGGGCAGGTCGTTGCCGGGGATGGGCGGGATGAAGGGGGTGGAGCCGGTGGCCAGCAGCAGGCGGTCGTAGTCGGCCTCGGTGCCGCTGCCGTCGCCCGCCTCGGCGATCACCTTGCGGCGCACGCGGTCGATCTTCACCACCTTCTTGCCGGCGTGCAGGGTGATGCCGTGGTCGCGGTACCAGTCGAGATCGTTGAGCATGATCTCGGGCAGCGTCATCTCGCCGGCCAGCACCGGAGACAGCAGGATGCGGTTGTAGTTGCCGTGCGGCTCGGCGCCGAACACGGTGATGTCGTACAGGTCGGGGGCGAGCTTGAGCAGCTCCTCGATCGTGCGCACGCCGGCCATGCCGTTGCCGACGAGTACGAGTTTCATCTTCTTCATGGTGTTTCTCCGCAACAAGGCCGATTCGATCGAAAGAAAAACGGCGTCCACTCCACGCCTCCCCCGGCAAGGGGCAGCGCGGAATGGACGCCGTTGTCCACCAGACCCGAGACGCGGCGGCAGCAGGTGCCGCTTACCACCCGACCGTCGTTGACCGGGCTCTGAGAGGGATAAAGCATCATCCATGCCAGGGCTCAGGAGAGATCGAATGGACGATGCAAACCAGCGCAAAGCCAGGGGACGACATCGACTGGAACCCTGCCGACGCCCTCCCCACGCCCAGTCCGCACTGCTGCAGTGCAGCAGTCACGATCGGATGCACGCCGATGGTGCGGAGGGTGCGGAGGGTGCGGAGGGTGCGGAGGGTGCGGAGGGTGCGGGGTGGGCAGCGGTTCGCGGCTTCCGCCGCTCCTACGGAAAGGACCCGGCGTAATCGGGAACCGCCGCGCTTCGGCCAGCTTGTAGGAGCGGCGGAAGCCGCGAACTTTTCCCG
>JBEOKH010000549.1:0-3582 GCA_040275625.1 Thauera sp.
ACTTGGCGATCCACGGCCGATGGTTCGCGATCGAAGGCCGGGCCTCGCGGCACCACGGTCGCACCACGACACCTCTGCATCGCCGCAAAATCAGGAATCGATCGTCCGGCCGGGCGACGCCCGGCGGTCAGCGCCAAAAACTTCGTCAATGGCGCCCGATGGACAGCGTGCGTGCCTGGCCGACGGCCCGGACAGACCCCCTGCGTCTGCCGGGCGGGCCGGTCCGGCTGGCTCAGTCCGCCGGGGCGGTCGTCCGCGCCGTGCGGGCAAAACGCCGGCCGAGGTCGTCGAGCGTCTCCTCGAGAGCACCGGAAGCGACGTTATGCACCTTGGCGTATTGATAGACCAGCAAGGCGGCGGCGTAGGCCTCGCTACCGGCAGCGAAGTAGGTATCGTCGACCTTGCGCGACAGCGTTTCGATGGCGTGGCGCACGGCATAAAGGCTCTCGACCAGCGCCACGTCGGCGCGGAATTCGCCAAGACGGAAGCTGCCCGGGAGGATTTCCGGCTGCGCTTCGGCGATCGCCAGCGCCTTGACCACGAAGGAGCGATTCTTCTCGCCGAACTTGAGCATCGTCGTCCGCTCGTCGGTGCCCAGGTCGATCAGGAAAGGCAGCGACTCGGCCAGACTGGCCAGCGCGGCTTTGGCTTTTTCGCGTTGTTCGGAAGGGAAGTAAAGGTGGCGTCGATGCGATTGCTGGGCATGGCAGTCTCCTTGATGGTCGCGCGTGCAAAGACGTTTTGCACGCGACGGGATTAGAGAGCAAGTCCCGGAGCGTCGTCAAGAGCCCGTGCGCAAGAACTTCCAAGGCGACACCCGGAGCGCGGCCATGGGCTCGCTGGCGGCAAGCTCGCCGGCGTGCTTGCCGCAGCGCCGGCTTGCTGGCTGCGGCAGTCGTCGTCGCCGAGAGCGCCACGGCATCATGCTGCCCGAGCGCGTCGAGCGGGCTCCGCAGTTCGTCGTCGAACACGTGCCGCCGGCGTAGCCGATGAGCGGGCAGCTCCGTCACCACCGCCTCAGGCAACATCGTCACCCGATCCTTCGCACCTTTGCCGTTGCGGAGCAGCATTTCGCTTCGGTCGAAATCCAAGTCTTTCACGCGCAAGCGGACAAGCGCCATCAGGCACATGCCGGTGCCGTAAGGCAGGCGAGCAAGCCAGACATAGGGCGCCGCGTCATCGACCGCAAGATGCGTAAAGCGCCCACATCCCTGGGCTGACGCTTGTGGTGGAAAAGACGTGGACACATTGGGTCTCTGTTCGTATGCTGCAGCGTGCTTCAGGCGGATGCGACCGCGACGCTGATCGAGAAGCTTGGGTTCAGAAGGTGTGTTTTTCGAATCGTCAGGTGCGTCCATGCCTTACACCCCTATACAAATCAGATCCTTACAACTTTCCGACCGAGCTATACACCTGGACATGCCGGGATATACACCGAAGTCGGTGTCGACTAAACGTTAGTCCGTGAGACTACTCCTGGCGTAAACCAAAGGCGCGCTGAAGCGGTGGGAACTGTGGCCGCCTCCCCCGCTCCCACCATCAAGCACGACGCCAGCTTGTTCCCTTGACGCCATCCTCGAACTGCCCCACCTATTCCGTCCTTCACATTAACGGGCGCGGATCTCAGGTGCTCCGCTCTGTCCGGTTGTCAAGCTGGTCGCCTGTGCCGCAAACTGCAGCATGGCGCGTAGCGCTGCATTTACCGCTGCCGCGTTCGGGAAACGGGCTGCCACGTCGCTATCCAGTACCACGACGTTGCTACTTTCGATATATTGCTTGTAATATTTCCCTCGCACCGCTTCCGAAAAGTCGAAGTCGTACTCGGGACGCAGGTCGTCAGACGCGTCGTTGTTCATATCGATTCCTCTCATTGGTGGTCGCCACTCTGGCGCTGATGATTCGAAATATGGTGCCTTGCTCGGTATGAGCAATAACGAGAAGCCTTCCCTGCGCGGAGATCCCGACGGATAGCCATCTTTCTTCTGCGTCGGAGTGGTCGGGGCCGGCGAAAGTTGCAGCAAGGGAATCACCGAAAACGGTCGTGGCCTCCTGGAAAGAAACGCCATGCCTGCGCAAGTTGGCATTTGCCTTCGTGTCGTCCCATTCAAACTTCATCGTTCATTTCCTGGAAAACCGTGGTCTGACCCTCATGGCGCTCCCTGCCGGATCGGCATTGACGAACAGTCCGACGATGCTGACGAAAGGAGGAACGGCGCGCGCCAGTCGGGCAGCGATCGAGAGATCGACGAAGCGCGGACTCGGCGGGTAGAAAACCAGTCCGAGCGGCGATCTACAACGCATCCAAGGGACTCCGCACCCCCTTGCCGCCGCGGTTGAGCACGTGCGTGTAGATCATGGTGGTAGATACATCGGCATGGCCCAGCAGTTCCTGCACGGTGCGAATGTCGTACCCAGATTCCAACAGATGCGTGGCGAAGCTATGTCGCAGGGCATGGCAGTTCACCGGCTTCGTCAGTTGCGCGCGGATGGCGGCCTGTTTCACGGCCTTCTGCAAGCTGTTCTCATGCAAATGGTGGCGCCGCGTCACCCCGCCGCGGGGATCCACCGATAGCCTGCCGCTCGGCAAGAGGTATTGCCACCCCCACTCCCTGGGCGCGCTCGGATACTTGTTGGCCAGCGCGAACGGCAGATAAACCTCCCCACGACCGGCTTGCACATCGGCCTCGTGCAGCGCCCTGACCCGTTCCAGATGCGCCCGTAGGGGATCGATCAGCCCATCCGGCAAGGGCACCACCCGATCCTTCTGCCCCTTCCCGTCCCGCACCATGATCTGCCGATAGTCGAAATCCACATCTTTCACCCGCAGCCGCAGACACTCCATCAAGCGCATCCCCGTGCCATACAACAGCGACGCCATCAGATGATAAGTCCCCTCGATATTCTCCAGCAACCGCCCCACCTCGCCCTGCGTCAGCACCACAGGCAAGCGCCGCGGACGCTTGGCCCGCTGAAATGTCCCCATGTCGCCCAGCGGCCGCTCCAGCACCTGCCCATACAGGAACACCAAGGCGTTCAAGGCCTGATTCTGCGTACTTGCCGCCACATTCCCCTGCACCGCCAAGGTCTCCAAAAAGGCGGCCACATCCGTAGCGCCGGCACACCCCGGGTCACGGTCGCCGATAAAGGTCAGAAACCGTAGCGTCCAGGAGCGATACGCCTCCTCGGTACGGATCGAATAATTCCGCTGGCGGATGACCGCCACCAGACGCTCGATCACTCCACACCCCGTACCAACCCCCGTTCCACCTGACGGCGCGTGACTGGCGTCCGCAGCAGCCCCGTCCCCGGTCGGATGATCGGCGGGCAGCAACCGAGCCGACTCACGCCAATACCGCCAATCCACCTCTTGCAGCCAGGACACGCCGACCAACTCGAAGAGTTTCTGTAGAGTATCGACCGCCTGCCGGAACTGCCAGTCCTCCATTCTGCCTAGTCTGCCGAGATCGGCAAGGTGGCCGGTCACGTCCGCCGGCTGATGTTCACTCAGGCGACGTCCCGGCACCGACTCGATATACAGTTCCGCCCGTCGGACATACCACCGGTCCGAGGGCGGATTGACCC
>JBEOKH010000550.1:0-6514 GCA_040275625.1 Thauera sp.
TGATGCAGGATGCGGCGCGCGACTACGGCACCCGCGGCGGGATCGAGGTGGCGCTCGAGGTCGACCTGGGGCCCTGTCTGCTGAGCCCCAACCAGGAGGTGCACGTGCTGCAGATCGTGCGCGAGGCGCTGTCGAACATGGTGCGCCACGCGGGGGCGTGCAGCGCGCGCGTCGAACTGCGCGGCGGGGCGGATGGCGAGGTGCGGCTCGTGGTGAGTGACGACGGCTGCGGCATCGGCGAGCCGCCGGCCGACAGCCGCAATCATCACGGCCTGGCGATCATGCGCGAGCGCGCGCGCAGCATGGGCGGGGAGATCCAGATCGCGTCCGGCGGGGCCGTCGGCACCCGGGTGTGCGTACGCTTTCGCGCCACGACCGCGGTCCCGGCGGTGAGCGCGGGCGTGGACGCGGGTATTGAGGATGAGGCGAAGGCATGAGTGAAACCCAGCGCGTGCTGATCATCGATGACCACCCTCTGTTCCGCCGTGGGCTGGTGCAGCTTCTGCAGAGGGTTCCCGACTTCGTGCTGGTCGGCGAGGCCGCCGGCGGCGCCGAGGGGCTCGCGCTGGCGCGCACGCTGCGGCCCGATCTGATCCTGCTCGACCTGAACATGCGCGACACCGGCGGGCTCGAGGTGCTGCGCGGCCTGCGTGCCGCGCGCATCGATGCGCGCGTGGTGATGGTGACCGTGTCCGACTCCGGCGAGGACGTGGTCGCGGCCCTGCGCGGTGGCGTCGAGGGTTACCTGCTCAAGGACATGGAGCCCGAGGCGATGCTCGAGGCGCTGCAGGCGGTGGCGGCGGGGCATGTGGTCATCCCCGAGCAGCTCAACCATCTGCTCGCTGCGGCGTTGCGCAGCGAGACGCGCCCGCAGTCGGTGGGCACCGCCGGCCTCACCGAGCAGGAGGTGCGCATTCTCGACAAGATCGCCGCGGGGCTGTCGAACAAGCAGATCGGGCGCGAGCTCGACATCGCCGAGGGGACGGTCAAGGTCCACGTCAAGCACATCCTGCGCAAGCTCGAGCTGCGTTCGCGGGTCGAGGCCGCGGTGTGGGCCGTGGAGCACATGCGCGGCTGAGCGGCCGGGTGGCGGGCGCATCCCTGGCAAGAGCGCCCGGCGCGGCCTTGATCAGGTGCTCCGGATGCTTGTTGAGAGGCGTTCGCAGGTTGACCCGGGTCAACAATTGGCGGCTTTTGCTGGAGTGTAATGGCGGCTGGAAAAACCGCTGGATCACCCTTGGCTTCCTCCGCATCCCCGCGCGCGCCGAGCGCTCGCCGCAGCTTCCTTCGCGGACGCACGCGCGCCGTCGAGCCCGCGCTGCGCCCACCCTGGGCGCAGGAGGAGGAAGCTTTTGTCACGCGCTGCACGCGCTGTGATCGCTGCATCGAAGCCTGCCCGACCGGCATCCTGCGGCGCATGGAGGGCGGCTTCCCCGGGGTCGATTTCAGTCGCGGCGAATGCACTTTCTGCGCCGATTGCGTCGCGCTGTGCGAACCGCGCGCCCTCGTCCGCGACGACGCGGGCGCCGCGCCCTGGGCGCGGGTCGCGGTGATCGGCGAGGCCTGCCTGGCCGTGCGCGGCGTCGAGTGCCGGGTGTGCGGCGAGTCCTGCCCCGCTGGTGCCATCCGTTTCCGTCCCCGCCTCGGGGGCGTCGCGTTTCCGGAACTCGATGCCGCGGCGTGCACCGCCTGCGGCGCCTGCATCGGTCCGTGCCCGACGCGTGCGATCGACACGCGCGCGCGCAACCCCCTCCCCACGGAGAGCGAAAGATGAACATTGCAAGCCTGGTCGTGCGGGCTTTTCCCGCGGATTTCCCCGAGATCATCGCGGGCCTGGAGAAGGTCCCCGGGGTCGAGCTGCACGGGCAGTCCGCCGAGAAGGGCAACATCGTCATCACCATCGAGGACGGCGCGGGCTGGTCGGTCACCGACTCGATCCTGGCGGTGAACCTGCTGCCCAAGGTGCAGGGGCTGACGATAGCCTACGAATACACCGACGAAGGTCTGGAATTGACGGAGGTCTGACATGAGCATGAATCGACGCGAATTCATCAAGAACAACGCGATCGCCGCGGCTGCCGCGACCGCCGGCATCGGCATTCCGGTCGTCGCCGAGGCCCAGCAGGGCGCCGCGGGCAGCACCAAGGTGCGCTGGGACAAGGCCGCCTGCCGCTTCTGCGGTACCGGCTGTTCGGTGCTGGTGGGCGTGCAGGATGGCCGTATCGTGGCCACCCAGGGCGACCCGGACTCGCCGGTCAACCGCGGCCTGAACTGCATCAAGGGCTACTTCCTGTCCAAGATCATGTACGGCGAGGACCGCCTCACCCAGCCGCTGCTGCGCATGAAAAACGGCCAGTACGACAAGAACGGCGAGTTCACGCCGATTTCGTGGGACCAGGCCTTCGACATCATGGAGCAGAAGTGGAAGAAGGCGATCAAGGAGCACGGCGCCGATTCCGTCGCCATGTTCGGCTCCGGCCAATGGACGGTGTGGGAGGGCTATGCCGCCTCCAAGCTGATGAAGGCGGGCTTTCGCACCAACAACCTCGACCCCAACGCGCGCCACTGCATGGCTTCGGCGGTCGCCGGCTTCATGCGCACCTTCGGCATCGACGAGCCGATGGGCTGCTACGACGACATCGAGAATACCGACACGGTCGTGCTGTGGGGCTCGAACATGGCCGAGATGCACCCCATCCTGTGGAGCCGCATCACCGACCGCCGCCTGTCCAAGGAAGGCTGCCAGGTCCACGTGCTGTCGACCTTCGAGCATCGTTCGTACGAGCTCGCCGACAACCCGATGATCTTCGTGCCGCAGACCGACCTGGCGATCCTCAATTACATCTGCAACTACATCATCCAGAACGGCAAGGTGAACAAGGCCTTCGTCGAGCGCAACGTCAAGTTCAAGATCGGTGAGGGCGACATCGGCTTCGGCCTGCGCCCCAACCACCCGCTCGAGACCAAGGCCGCCAGCAACGGCTATCCGGGTGCGGACGGCAAGCCCAAGGGCGACACCGGTGCGGCCAAGGACTGCAGCTTCGACGACTTCGCCAGGTTCGTCTCGGAATACACCCTGGAGAAGGTCTCCAAGCTCTCCGGCGTGCCCGAGGATCGTCTGCTCAAGCTCGCCGAGCAGTACGCCGACCCCAGCCGCAAGGTGACGTCGTTCTGGACCATGGGCTTCAACCAGCACACCCGCGGCACCTGGGTGAACAACATGATCTACAACGTCCACCTGCTGGTGGGCAAGATCAGCGAACCCGGCAACAGCCCGTTCTCGCTCACCGGCCAGCCTTCGGCCTGCGGCACGGCGCGCGAGGTCGGCACCTTCGCCCATCGCCTGCCGGCGGACATGGTGGTGATGAACCCGATGCACCGCGCCCTGAGCGAGGAGATCTGGAAGCTGCCCGAAGGCACGATCTCGCCCAGGATCGGCTACCACGCGGTGGCGCAGAGCCGCGCGCTCAAGGACGGCAAGATCAAGTGCTACTGGACCTCGACCACCAACAACATGCAGGCGGGGCCCAACGTCAATGACGAGATCTACCCGGGCTGGCGCAATCCGGAAGCCTTCGTGGTGGTCTCCGACGTCTATCCGACCGTGTCCGCGCTGTCGGCCGACCTGATCCTGCCGTGCGCGATGTGGGCCGAGAAGGAGGGCGCCTTCGGCAACGCCGAGCGCCGCACCCAGTTCTGGCGCCAGCAGGTGTCGGCGCCGGGCGAGGCCAGGTCCGACCTGTGGCAGTACATCCAGTTCGCCAAGCGCTTCAAGGTCGAGGACGTGTGGCCGGAGGAGCTCATCGCCAAGAAGCCCGAGTACCGCGGCAAGACCCTGTACGACGTGCTCTACGCCAACGGCCAGGTGAACAAGTTCCCGCTCGAGGACGTCGAGAAGGCCAACGGCCACGCCTGGGCCGGCTACATGAACGACGAGTCGAAGGAGCTCGGCTATTACCTCCAGAAGGGCCTGTTCGAGGAGTACGCCGCCTTCGGCCGCGGCCACGCCCACGACCTCGCCGACTTCGACGTCTATCACAAGGCGCGCGGCCTGCGCTGGCCGGTGGTCGACAACAAGGAAACCCTGTGGCGCTTCCGCGAGGGCTACGACCCGTACGTGAAGGCGGGCGAGGGCGTGAAGTTCTACGGCTACAAGGACAACAAGGCGATCATCTTCGCGCTGCCCTACCAGGATCCGCCCGAGATGCCCGACGCCGAGTTCGACATGTGGCTGTGCACCGGCCGCGTGCTGGAGCACTGGCACACCGGCTCGATGACCCGCCGCGTGCCCGAGCTGCACCGCTCGGTGCCCGAGGCGCAGATCTTCATGCACCCCGAGGACGCGCAGAAACGCGGCCTGCAGCGCGGCATGGCGGTCAAGGTGTCGTCGCGGCGCGGCGAGATCGTCGCCCGCCTCGAGACCCGCGGCCGCAACAAGCCGCCGGTCGGGCTGATCTTCGTGCCCTTCTTCGATGAAGGCCGGCTGGTGAACAAGCTCACGCTCGACGCCACCTGCCCGATCTCGAAAGAGACCGACTACAAGAAGTGTGCGGTGAAGGTGGTGAA
The DNA here is from genome assembly GCA_040275625.1 of Thauera sp. GTDB lineage: Bacteria > Pseudomonadota > Gammaproteobacteria > Burkholderiales > Rhodocyclaceae > Thauera. The sequence goes on from JBEOKH010000550.1 coordinate 4,567, forward strand.
GGCTTAAGGCTCGACGACAGGAGGCGCAAGCCCCGCGCCCCGCCGACCGGGGAGCCGGCCGCGGGTGCGGGTTTGCGGTGACCATGAACGACAAGGTACAACCGACCGGACGTGCAGCCAGCGCACCGTCGCCGCGCCGCCGCTTCCTCAAGGATGCGGCGGGCGTTGCCGGCGGCGCGGGCCTGCTCGCGCTCGGTGCCGGGATGTACGCGAAGCAGGCGTCAGCGCTGCCGGCTGCTGCCATCCGTCCGCCCGGTGCGCTCCCCGAAGACGACTTCCTCGCGGCCTGCGTGCGCTGCGGCCTGTGCGTGCGCGACTGCCCGTACAAAACGCTGAAGCTGGCCGAACTTGGCGACAGCGTGGCCACGGGGACGCCTTACTTCGCGGCGCGCGCCATCCCCTGCGAGATGTGCGAGGACATCCCCTGCGTGGTCGCCTGCCCGACCGGTGCGCTCGATCGTTCGCTCACCGACATCGGCCAGGCGAAGATGGGGCTGGCGGTGCTCATCGACCAGGAGAACTGCCTCAACTTCCTCGGCCTGCGCTGCGACGTGTGCTATCGCGTGTGCCCCGTGATCGACAAGGCGATCACGCTCGAGCGCATCCACAACCCGCGCTCCGACCGTCACGCGATGCTGCTGCCGACGGTGCATTCCGAGTACTGCACCGGCTGCGGCAAGTGCGAGAAGGCCTGCGTGCTGCCCGGCGAGTCGGCGATCAAGGTGCTGCCGATCAAGCTTGCGCAGGGTTCGAAGGCCGAGCATTACCTGCGTGGATGGGAGGAGAAGGAAGCCGCCGGACGTTCGTTGATCGGGGATCAGGTCGAGCTGCCGGTGCGGGGTCTCGAAGACAAGGCCTACGGCGACACCCGCGTCAAACCGGGTGAGGGTCCGCAGGCGCCAGAATACAAACCGGCGCAGCTGGGCAGTGGCGGTCTCGATTCGGGGTGGAAGCCATGAGCGCGCACCCGAGCGCCAGCGCTGCGCCGGAGCGCAGGGTCCCGCCCACCAGCGTGCGCGGTGCCGCGCAGCGCGGCGTGGTGGCGCGACCAGGACGGGAGGCGGTGGAGGCCAAGGGCTGGTTGCGGGCGCACAAGTGGCTGCTGCTGCGGCGTGCGTCGCAACTCGGCATCCTGGCGCTGTTCCTGGTCGGGCCGTGGCTGGGGTGGTGGATCGTCAAGGGCAACCTGTCGTCCAGTCTCACCCTCGGCGTGTTGCCGCTTACCGATCCCTTCCTCGTCGCGCAGCAGATCGTCGCCGGACACTGGCCCTACCGGGAGGCGTTGCTCGGGGCGGGGATCGTGCTGGCCTTCTACCTGCTCTTCGGCGGGCGGCTGTTCTGCGCGTGGGTGTGTCCGGTCAACCTCGTCACCGACGCCGCAACCTGGCTGCGCCGGCGGCTGGGCTTGAAGGGCGGCAAGGCACCTGCGGGCGCTACGCGCTACTGGCTGCTCGGCTTCGTGCTGGTGAGCGCCGCCGCGACCGGTGCGCTGGCATGGGAGTGGGTGAATCCGGTGTCGATGTTCCACCGCGGGCTGATCTTCGGTTTCGGCCTGGCCTGGGGCATCGTCGGTGGCATCTTCTTCTACGACCTGCTGATTGCGCCGCGCGGCTGGTGCGGCCACCTGTGTCCGCAGGGCGCCTTCTACGCGCTGCTCGGCCGTGCGGCGGTGGTGAAGGTCTCGGCGGACAAGCGCAGCGCCTGCAACGACTGCATGGACTGCTTCGCCGTGTGCCCCGAACCGCAGGTCATCCGGCCCGCGCTCAAGGGCGTGGGGCAGGACCACCCCCTCATTCTGGATGCCGACTGCACCACCTGCGGACGCTGCGTGGATGTGTGCGGCAAGGACGTTTTCCGCATTACGACCCGATTCAACAGGAGCGAGTCATGAAAGAGACCCCCACGCTTACCCGCTGCGCGGGATCGCTGCCCCCCGGGGGGGCTGTTT
>JBEOKH010000551.1:0-6022 GCA_040275625.1 Thauera sp.
GCCGCCTCAGCGAGTTGTACTGCGGCCTCGGGGATGGTTGTGAATTACGTGCAGGCCTGCGATAGCGGGCCTGGAATACTGCGGACAGCGAATTCGAACGCGGTTTCCGCGTCGGCGTGGCGCCGGACACGGCGCGAGGCCGACGCACTGCGACACGGGCTGCGCTGCGGTGGAGGTAGGCCACACGCGGCGCTGCGCGTGCGCGGCGCATCTGACTATGCGGCCGTCGAGCACCGCCAGCGATCTCGCGCCGGGCTGGCGTGACACCCTGTCTACAGGCACGTGAACCCGGCGCCCACACGGGCCCTTAAGCTGAGCCGTGTTCGCTGGGTGCGTGACACTGCGGACCCGAGGATCCGCGAGTGCCAAATTCAACCGCGACGGATGGGGGGCGTTGAGCCGCTACCGACGTATTTTCAGGTTACTGCCTTTGAAGCTCTGCCCCTTAAATTGCATCTGTTGGATATCGTTTTGATACTTTTCCGATATCCCATAGATACTTTTAGGTTTCTGCGCTGGCACACGCTTGGGAGAGATAGTGGCCATGTGCCACACCACGGGCACGGTTTGAAAGTGTAGGCCACTCAGAGCCAGGCCAACGGCCGGCCGGAGGGCCGGGCCGGGCTGGCGGTGGCGGTGGCGGTGGCGGTGGCGCGCAGATGCGACGCCTATTTTTCGGGCACGGGCGCAAGGCCAGTGGGGGCGCGGGAAGGGCGCAGGTGTTCAGGCAGTTGTCCACAGAATCTGTGAAGAATTGCAGGCGCAGCGGTGGCGCGGCACCGGCGTAGGCCGCCCGGCTCCAAACCAATACCGGCGGGAGGGCCGGCCGGGCGGGGTGCGAGTCGGCAGGCCTGCTGGTGAAGTCGCGCAAGGTGGCGATCAACGAAGTCACGAGGTAATGCGCGTGATAGCGGGCGCGGGCAGAGCTCGAGGCGTAGCCAGGACAGGCGCAGGCCCGCCGGCGGGATGGCGAAGCTGCGCAGCGCCCAGCGAACGCCTTTCAGCGGCTCCGGTCGGAATGTCGCCTATGCTCAAGGTGGCGATGGTGCCTTGGTCGACCAGGCACTCATCGCGCGGGCGCCGGATCTCGGCCACCCTCAACTCGACGGCTCTGACCGACATATTTAAGCTGTAATAAATTACAGGCTATTTTGCCCATTGCGGTCTGTTGGTGCCGACGTTCGATCGCGGGGCTGGAGGTTGCCAACAATGTGCGGACGCTACGCCCTCTACGGTCCAGCCTCGCGCCTGCGCGAGCGCTTCGAGGCCGAGCCCGAAGGGCTCCAGTTCGAGCCGCGTTACAACGCGGCGCCGATGCAGTGGCTGCCCGTGGTGCGCCAGCGCCCGAATGGCGAGCGGGTGATCCAGCGGCTGCGCTGGGGCTTGGTGCCGTCGTGGGCGAAAGACGAGACGATCGCGAGCAGGTTGATCAACGCGCGCGGTGAGTCGGTCGCCGAGAAGCCCTCGTTCCGGGCGGCTTTCCGGCGCCGGCGCTGCATCGTGCCGGCCAACGGCTTCTACGAGTGGCAGCAGGTCGCTGGCGGCAAGCAGCCGTTCTACATCCATCCGGTCGAGGGCGAGTTCTTCGGTTTCGCTGGGCTGTGGGAGCGCTGGACACGCCCGGCCGACGGCGAGGAGCTCGACACGTTCACGATCGTCACCACCGAGGCCAACGCGGCGATGCGGCCGCTGCACGATCGGATGCCAGTGATCCTGGCGCCGGGGGACTACGCGGGGTGGCTGGTCGAGGCGACGCCGGCCGACCAGGTGCAGGCGCTGGTGAGGCCGTGCCCAGAGGCGGAGCTTGCGGCGTATGCGGTGGGCAAGGCGGTAGGGTATGTGCGGAACGAGGGAGTGGGGCTGATACAGCCCCTCTGATCCACTAACACGCTTCGCGGGCCCATTCTCTTTTCGCATGCCTACGGCGAAATGCAAACGGCCTAGCGTACGAATTTTCCGGTTTTCTGAGCCGACCTCTTAAACGCTGTCCTTCTTATGCGTACCGGTACCCATTCTGAAGCCGGTCACACGGGGGAGGCGTTATCCACGGGCCTTTACCTGTGTGAAACCGGTCCGCGATCCTACGCATCGCAAGAGGCCGGTTGCACACAGGCGCCGCACAGCGGCGGGGCGGTGGATAACGCGTCAAACAAGCCACCAGCGGTCGAGCTGCGCGAGCCGGGAGCGAAAGCTGCCGGCCCCACACTGGGGATGCCAAGCGAAGCGCGGCGGGGTGGGCGAAGCCGACCCCAAGAGGCAAGCGAAGCGCGCAGCGTAGGCGTTGGCCGTGGCGGGCAGGGCGAAGCCTTGCCCGAGAGCGCGCGCCCGCGATAGCGGGGGCCTCGAGCGCTCGCCCACGGCCAACGCCGTAGCGGAGGCGCTCCCCGGCCGAGAGGCCGGGCCGATTTATTTCCGCCCAGGGCGCCTTTCCCAAAATTCAGGGGTCAGATAGGACGGGCCACAAGACACAAGCCCCGGGCAGCCACTTACACCAAGCCATGCGGAACGCGTTTTCGGATAGCGCCGCCGAATCTCGGCCTGAGCGTGGCGGATCGAGTCGGCCCACACGTAATCGAAGAAACCGCCACTCGGGCGATGAATGGCGAAGCGGTGATACATCGGGGATCTCCGGTCGGGGAGGACAAGGCCGGGCGCGGGAGCGCCCGGCCCGCGCCGGTCAGAGCAGGCCGCGCTCGGCAAAGCTCGTAGGAGTGCCAGCGCCGGCGACGATCAGGTGATCGAGCACCCGCACGTCGACGAGGGCCAGCGCATCCTTTAGCGTTCGGGTCAGCAATTCGTCGGCCGTGCTCGGCTCGGCCGCGCCGCTCGGGTGGTTGTGATAGACGACGCACGCGGCGGCGTTCGTCAGAAGCGCCGATTTCACGACTTCGCGCGGGTAGACGCTCGTCTGCGTCAGCGTGCCGCGAAACATCTGCTCGTCCCTGATGAATGCATGGCGCGCATCGAGCCAAAGCACCCCGAAAACCTCATGCTGCAGCTCGGCAAATTGCATTTTCAGGTACTCACGCACCCGGTTCGGCGAATCGAATACCCACGTCTCTTCACGCATCCGCGCGACGAGAATTTCGCGCGCGCGCTCGAGAATTTCGTCATCGGTCATCACCACCTTCAACGCGAACTCAAGCTGCACCCCTGCCTGGCGGTGAGCCTTGCGGGGGGCGGCCGAAGGGGCCGCAGTGTCTGCCGGGGGGTAGTGGGTGATGGTCGCTGCTGCCATAGTCGAGACTCCTTTCGTCGTGGTTTCTGCCCTTCGGGTCGCCTTGCTGCTTGCGGAGTCGGGCGCACGAGGTCGGGCGTCAAGGTCGCGCGCAGCGCGCCCCCGAAGGGGGTTGCCTTGATGTCCGACCGCGCCCGACTACGGTTGCAGCGACAAAGGCGAACCGAAGGGCAGTGACGACGAAAGGCGGCTGGGGCGGCAGTGACGCGGTTTCAACCACTACCCCCCGGCGGCGGGCCAACGGCCCGCCCTCAGTTCGTCACGGGCGAACTCCGAATGCCGGCCAGCGGCCGGGCGCAGGAACGGCGCAAGGACAAGGGGGCAGAAGGGCCGCGAAGCGGTCCCTGCAGCGCAGCGGAAGGGATGAGCGACAGCGAAACCCTGGCAGCACCCGCTTCCCGGCCACCGGCCGGGAATGGCCCACCATCAGGGTCTGTGTCTCTCCACGCGCAAGAACCCGACGCGATAGAGCCCGAGCAGACTGGTGAACATGAAACCTGTCTGCTGTAGTAGAAGGCCATAACGATCGATGCCGAAAGCGAGACCGATCATCGCCAGGTTTGCCGCGAGGAACGCCCACCATCCATAGCGGGAAAGCCCAGTATGGGTAGCGAGCAGGAAAGCGCCGAACAAGCCCATCAGTGAGCCGGCCCATTCAAGGGCGTCAAGCATCATGGTCAACGATCCTGGACGTTGCGCCGGAACTCCCACGGCGGTGTCGGATGAGGATCGGCCCACAACCCCCAGCGGTTGCTCCGTGCGGTGTCCTCGAAAGCGATCAGCGCTGCGTCGTCCGTGAACCGGCGGTACACCCACGCCCATCCCAGCCGCACCATTTCGGCGTTCACGCTGACTCCCTGGACCGAGAGCACAGCGAGAGGGCGCTCATGAACGTCGACGCCGACCAGGTGCAGATCGACATCCCGCTTGGTAACCATGTCTGCGAGTGACCGCCGGGCGCGGTCACCGAAGGCTTGGCCTGCCTCGGGTGCATCGATCCCGGCGAGCCGCACACGCACCGCCCGCCCGTCGAGCAGGGCGCGGACCGTGTCGCCGTCACTAACCCGCACGATGCGGGTAACGAACGCAACATCGGCGATCGCTGGTTCTGAATGCGGCGCGCGCGCGCGAGCCGGCGTGGCGACGAGCACGACGGCCGCAGCGACCGCGAGCCCACAGCGCAAAGCGCCGATCACGGTTTCCCCCCGCTTTTAGCCCGCTCGGCCTTCGCTTCGAGTTGCCCGCGCAGCGTAGCCGCTTCGGAGCGGGCTTCGTCGCGCTCCGACTCGAGCCGCATGATCCGTTCTGCGTTGCGATGGGCTTCATCAGCCGCTCGACGGCGCTGATCCTGGTGGGTTTGCTCAGCAGCATCCGCCTTGGCCATCAGCCCCGCGAGGTCTGTTCGCAATTGCGCAACCTCGGCGCGCGCCGCATCGCGCTCGCCGCCGAGCGCCTTGCTTACCTGCCGCTGCTCGGCAAGTTCGACGCGCACCTGTTCGACCTCCTGCTGATAGTGCCGACGCTCGGCCTCACCGGCGGCGTTCATTCGCTCGATCTCGCCGGTGTACTGCTCACGGGCCGCCGCCGCCGCTTGCTCGACCACGGTCAGTCGCTCGCGCACCTGGGCAAGCGCGACCGCCTGCTCCTGGTGCGCCTCCTGCAGCCGCAACACCTCGGCCTGCGCAGCCTCAAGGCTGCCAGCGAGCTTGGCGGCTTCGGCTGCGTGCTGTTCGGCAGCCAAGCGAGCCGACTTTTCAAGGGCCGCGCAGCGCTCGCGCATTTGCGCGAGCTCGACCTCCTGCCCCTGACTCTTCACCATCACCTCGGTAAGCCGCTCCTGCGTCGCCTGGTGCTCGACGATCTTGGCGTCAAGCTGGGCTTCGAGATCCTGCACCGTATCCGAAGCGTCGGCCAGCTCGCGTTCGGCTTGCTCACGCTGCTCGCCCGCAGTCCGCACAACCTCGGCCACTCGCCGTTCAGCGGCCTTCACCGCGCGATTGTTCAGCTCGACGGCCAGCGCCGTAATGCGCTCGGTCAGCGCCTGTGTGACGCCGGCCACTTCCTCTGCGACTTCAACAGGCAGCTCCGCAACCGGCTCGACGCGCTGCTCAGACTGGCTCGCGAGGTATTCATCCCACACCTGTTTGAGCCTGCGCGCATCGCCCCCACCGACCCGCTGCCGGAGCGCAAACCCAGTGATGTTGCGGCCGGAGGCCTGCAGGTCGCGACCTGCAGCAATGATGTTTTCTTGGCTGAACTCAGCAGGGCGCATGACGCAAGCTCCGTGTAGCGGGTGACATGATGCCATTATAGCACACGAAAGAAAGTAAGTAAGAAAGCACGAAAGAAAGAAACAGAGTAATAAACATCAGGCGATTGATGGTGCTGCGGTGCAACCCGCCCAACGAGGTCGCCGGCAAGCGGCGCACACAAGGGCAGTGGCCAAAGCGCAGGGCCGTCCTCACGCCTTTCGGCAGTAATGAACCGTGTTCCGGATCTGCGCGTCGGTCAGCTCGAAGACCTGCATCCACACGCCCATCGGCAACGCAGCGCTCAGCTCGGCCACGCGGACGGCCAGGCCGTCCGAATCGGGCGCGGCGAGTTGATAGCAGTCGCGCCCGACGTGGGGCAGGTGATAGAGCGTCTGCGCCTTGAAGGCGGCGATCGGCTGGGCCAGCGCCGTGCGCTCGAACGTGAAAAGCACCAGGGCATGACGCAACATGAAGCGGTGCGGGGTGAGCTCGAGCGTCGTGCGCCGATACTCTCGGATCTGCGGCAGGGTCA
>JBEOKH010000552.1:0-16016 GCA_040275625.1 Thauera sp.
ACAGAACGCTCACCGCGTGGCAGCCCTCTCGCAGGCGCGGCGGAAGCCGCGAACCTTCACAGCGTCCACGCGCGCCCCGACTACGTATAGCTACGCACGTCGTCGATCACCTTGCCGTCGTTGGCGAGCGCGCCGGAAGGCAGGAAGGCGACCTCACCGCGCAGCTTGGTGAGCTCGCGGATGCTGGCCGCGATCGCGTCGGCGAGCGCCTCGCTGCCGCCACCGGCGACCTCGCACATCAGCGTCATGCGATCGTTGTGACCCGGGTTGTCCACCACCAGCCGCGCACGCGTGATCTCGGGGTGGCGGCGTACCACCTGCGCGATCTGGCCGGGATGCACGAACATCCCCTTGACCTTGGTGGTCTGATCCGCGCGCCCCATCCAGCCCTTGATGCGCACGTTGGTCCGCCCGCAGGGCGAGACCCCGGGCAGCACCGCCGACAAATCGCCCGTACCAAAGCGGATCAGCGGGTAATCGGGGTTGAAGGTGGTCACCACCACCTCGCCCACCTCGCCGGGTGCCACCGGGTCGCCAGTGCCCGGGCGGACGATCTCGAGCAACACGTCCTCGTCGACCACCATGCCCTCACGCGCCGGCGTCTCGTAGGCGATCAGGCCGATGTCGGCAGTGGCGTAGGCCTGGCAGGCCGTGATGCCGCGCGCGGCAAAGGCCTCGCGCATGCTCGGCGGGAAGGCCTCGCCGGAGACGAAGGCCTTGGTGAAGGACAGCGTCACGCCGAGCTCGCCGGCCTTGTCGAGCAGGATGCGCAGGAAGGACGGCGTGCCGACGTAGGCCCCGGGCTGCAGGTCGGCGATCGCCGCGAGCTGCTGCTCGGTCTGGCCGACGCCGGCCGGAAACACCGTGCAGCCAAGCGCATGCGCGGCGGTCTCCATCATCGAGCCGGCGGGCGTGAAGTGGTACGAGAAGGTGTTGTGCACCAGGTCGCCAGCACGGAAACCCGCCGCAAACAGCGCGCGCGCCAGACGGTAGTAGTCGGGGCGCGCGCCTTCGGGCTCGTAGAGCGGGCCGGGCGAGGCGAACACGCGCCGGCACGCCGCCCCCCAGCCCACCGCCGAGAAGCCGCCAAAGGGCCGCGCCGCCTTCTGCAATTCCAGCAGTTCCGACTTGCGCGTGACCGGCAAGGTGGCGAGCGCCGCGCGGCTGGTCACCGAGTCCGGATCGACGTCGGCGAGCAAACGCCCGAACGCGGGCGCGGCCGCGCGCGCATGGGCGATCTGCGCCGGCAGGCGCGCCAGCAGCTCGCGTTCGCGCGCTTCGGGATCACGGGTCTCGCGCGTATCGTGGAAATTCATCTCGGCTCCCCTGCTCGATGCGTTGTCCGTTGACGTTCGGCAATGACGGCGTTCAGCTCAGCCAGCGCTTGCGGCGGCGATAGTGCTTGATGTCGCGGAAGCTCTTGCGCCCCTCGCCCGCCAGGCCGAGGTAGAACTCCTTGACGTCCTCGTTGCTCGCCAGGTCCCTGGCCGCGCCTTCCATCACGATGCGCCCGTTCTCCATGATGTAGCCGAAGTCGGCGTAGCGCAGCGCGACCATGGTGTTCTGTTCGGCGAGCAGGAAGCTCACCCTTTCCTTGGTGTTGAGATCCTTCACGATCTCGAACACTTCTTCGACGATCAGCGGCGCGAGGCCCATCGAGGGCTCGTCGAGCAGCACCAGCTTGGGCTTGGCCATCAGCGCACGACCGATCGCGCACATCTGCTGTTCACCGCCCGAGGTGTAGGCGGCCTGGCTGTTGCGTCGCGTCTTCAGGCGCGGGAAGTAGTTGTAGACCTTCTCCAGCGTCTCCTCGACCGCGGCCTTGCCGTCGGTCCGGGTGTAGGCGCCGGTGCGCAGGTTTTCCTCGATGGTGAGGTGGCCGAAACAATGCCGCCCCTCCATGACCTGGACGACGCCGCGCTTGACGAGGTCCGCCGGCGTCATCGCATCCACGCGTTCGCCGTTGTAATCCACCGAACCCTTGGTCACCTCGCCACGCTCGCCCTTCAGCAGGCTGCTGACCGCGCGCAGCGTGGTGGTCTTGCCGGCGCCGTTGCCACCGAGCAAGGCGACGATGCTGCCCTCCTGCACCGACAGCGACACGCCCTTCAGCACCAGGATGACGTGGTTGTAGATGACCTCGATGTTGTTGACGCTGAGGAAGGCCGGATTGGGAGCGTTCATGTTCGATTCCAGGAAAAGGCCTCCGCACCGCGCGGTGCGGAGGCACGTTTCAACTCAGTTTCAACTTACTGCGCGCACTGCTCCGCGGTCCGACGCTGGATGTTCTTCTCGGCAGCGTATTTGCTTGCGGCCTCGAGCACCATCGGGCGCAACACCTTGTCGTCGGCCTGGTACCAGTCGGAGCTGAACGCCCACTTGCTGCCGTCCCAGCTGTGCACGCGCACCCACGACGAACCCATGTGGTCGGTGCAGGAGGTCTGCACCGGGCGCATCACGCCGGCGAAGCCCATCGCGTCGAGCTTGCCCTGGTCGAGGTTGAGGTTCTCCAGGCCCCAGCGCACCTGTTCGCCGGTCACGAGCTTGCCCTTGCCGAAGCGCTCCTGCGCCTGGCGCACCCCTTCGACGCCCAGCATCGCCGAGATCAGGCCGCGCATGTACAGCACCGAGCCGACCTCTTCCTTGGGGCCGGTGCCCTGGCCCTTGTCATGCACCATCGCCAGCATGTCCTTGACCACCTTGCTGCCGGGCTCGGCGCCGTGCTGCAGGGCAAGCGCGCTATAGCCCTTGGCGCCCGCGCCCACGTCCTTGACGTCGGGCTCGGCGCCTGCCCACCAGATGCCGAGCATCTTCTCGCGCGGGTAGCCGGTGGCCTGGGCCTCCTTGATCGCGGTCGAGTTCATCACGCCCCAGCCCCACAGCAGCACGTGGTCGGGACGGTCGCGGCGGATCTGCAGCCAGGTGGCCTTCTGCTCCACGCCGGGGCTGGCGACCGGCAGCAGCTGCAATTCGAAGCCGTGCATCTTCGCGCGCTCCTGCAGCAGCGGGATCGGCTCCTTGCCGAAGGGGCTGTCGTGATACACGAGCGCGACCTTCTTGCCCTTGAGCTTGTCCAGCCCCCCCATCTGCTTGGCGATGTGCTGGATGGCGACATCGGCGCCGACCCAGTAGGTACCCAGCAAGGGGAAGTTCCAGGTGAACACCGAACCATCCGGCGACTCGCTGCGGCCGTAGCCGGCGGTGATAAGCGGAATCTTGTCGACCGGCGCCTTGTCGGTGAGCGCGAAGGTCACACCGGTGGACAGCGGCTGGAACACGGTGGCGCCCTTGCCCTTGAGGCGCTCGTAGCACTCCACGCCGCGGTCGGTGGCGTAGCCGAACTCACACTCCTCGTAGCTCAGCTTGACGCCGTTGATGCCGCCCTGGGCGTTGACCAGCTTGAGGTAATCGACGTAGCCGTTCGCCCACGGGTTGCCGTTGGCGGCAAATGCGCCGGTGCGATAGACCAGCACCGGGAAGAACTGCTCCTGCGCCTGGGCTTGCGCGGCGGTGGAGAACACGGCGGACGACAGGCCCACCGAGGCGATGGCGGCCGCGAGGGCCAGGGTGCGGAATTTCATGAGTCTCCTCCTTTTATAGGCTTCTTGAGCACTGCGGAAAATGGCGCTGCATCAGTGCGGGAACGGCCACAGGCGCAGCTTCTGCTTCGCGATCGACCACAGTCGGGCGAGGCCATGCGGCTCGACGATCAGGAAGAAGATGATCAGCGAACCGAAGATGATGAGTTCGGCATGCGAGATGCCGGCGGTCGACACGTTGACACCGACCAGGCTGCCGAGCAGGGGCAGGAACTGGTTGAGGAAGATCGGCAGGATCACGATGAAGGCGGCGCCGAAGAAGCTGCCCATGATCGAGCCCATGCCGCCGATGATCACCATGAACAGCAGCTGGAAGGAGCGATCGACCGAGAACGCCGCCGGCTCCCACGAGCCCAGGTGCACGAAGCCCCACAGCGCGCCGGCCACGCCGACGAAGAAGGAGCTCACCGCGAACGCCGACAGCTTGGCGAACATCGGGCGGATGCCGATCACCTCGGCCGCCACGTCCATGTCGCGGATCGCCATCCACTGGCGGCCGATCGCGGCGCGGGTGAGGTTCTTGCCGATGAACGCGAACGCGACCACGAAGGCGAGGCAGAACAGATATTTCTCGGTCGGCGAGTCGATCGCCCAGCCCAGCATCTCCAGCTTCGCGACCGACACCGAGCCGGACGACGAGTTGTTGGTGAACCAGCCGATGCGCAGGAAGGCCCAGTCGCAGAGGAACTGCGCCGCCAGCGTCGCCACCGCCAGGTACAAGCCGCGCACGCGCAGGCTGGGAATGCCGAACAGGATGCCGAAGGCCGCCGCCGACACGCCGCCGAGCAGCATCGCCAGCACCAGCGGCATGCCGTCGATGCGCACCATGAAGTTGTACGCCGCGTACGCCCCGATCGCCATGAAGGCGCCCGCCCCCAGGGTGATCTGGCCGCAGTAGCCGACCAGCAGATTGACCCCGAGCGCGGCCAGCGACAGCACCAGGAAGGGAATCAGGATGGCGCGGAACATGTACTCGTCGGCCAGCATCGGCACGGCGAGCGCGGCAAAGGCGATCAGCCCCCAGACGAACCACTTGTCCTGGGCGATGGTGAAGATCTGTTGGTCGGCCGCGTAGCTCGTCTTGAACTGGCCGTTTTCGCGATAGAACACTGTGTTATCTCCCGGTCAGACGCGGTTGATGATCTTTTCGCCGAACAGGCCCTGCGGCCGGAACAGCAGCACGATCAGCGCCATCACGTAGGCGAACCAGATCTCGATGCCGCCGCCGACGAAGGGGCCGAGATAGACCTCGGAGAGCTTCTCGCCGACGCCGATGATGAGGCCGCCGACGATCGCGCCCGGCACCGAGGTGAGGCCGCCGAGGATGACCACCGGCAGCGCGCGCAGCGCGACGGTCACGAGCGAGAACTGCACGCCCATCTTCGAGCCCCAGATGATGCCGGCCACGAGCGCCACCAGGCCGGCCACACACCACACGATCACCCAGGTCTTGTTGAGCGGGATACCCACCGACTGCGCCGCCTGGTGGTCGTCGGCCACGGCACGCAGTGCGCGCCCGATCGCGGTCTTCTGGAAAAACACCGTGAGACCGGCCACCAGCACGGCAGCGAGCGCCGCGGCGATGAAGTCTTCCTTGTTGATCAGCACGCCGCCCTCGAAGAGGCCTTCGAACATGATCACCGGGTCCTTGGGCATGCCGACGTCGATCGAGTAGATCTCGCTGCCGAAGAAGGTCTGGCCGAGGCCCTCGAGCACGTAGGCGATGCCCAGCGTGACCATCAGCAGCGTGGCGCCCTCCTGGTTCACCAGCTTGCGAAGCACGAAGCGCTCCACCGCCCACGCCACCAGGAACATCACCGCGCCCGCGCCGACGATGCCGATCACGTTGGCGAGGAACAGGCTGTCGCCGCCGAGCGCGGCATTGGACCATTCGGAAAAGCGCGCCATCGCCAGCGCAGCGACCAGCACCATCGCCCCCTGGGCGAAGTTGAACACGCCCGAGGCCTTGAAGATGAGCACGAAGCCCAGGGCCACCAGCGAATACAGCATGCCGGTCATCAGCCCGCCCAACATCGTTTCAATGAAAAATGCCATGACTCGCTCCGCTCAATGCCCGCTGCCGAGATAGGCGTTGATGACATCCTGGTTGTTGCGCACCTCGTCGGGCGTGCCGTCGCCGATCTTCTTGCCGTAGTCGAGCACCACCACGCGATCCGAGATATCCATCACCACGCCCATGTCATGCTCGATCAGCACGATCGTGGTGCCGAACTGGTCGCTGATGTCGAGGATGAAGCGGCACATGTCCTGCTTCTCCTCGACGTTCATGCCCGCCATCGGCTCGTCGAGCAGCAGGATCTGCGGCTCCATCGCCAGCGCACGGCCGAGGTCGACGCGCTTCTGCAGGCCATAGGGCAGCGCGCCCACCGGGGTCTTGCGGATGTGCTGGATCTCGAGGAAGTCGACGATCTCCTCGACCTTCTCGCGGTGGGCGATCTCCTCGCGCAGCGCCGGTCCGAGCCACAGCGCCTGCTGGAAGAGGTTGCACTTCATCTTCAGGTTGCGCCCGGTCATGATGTTGTCGAGCACGCTCATGCCCTTGAACAGCGCGATGTTCTGGAAGGTGCGCGCGATGCCCTGCTGGGCCGCCACGTGCGGCTCCATCTTCTTGCGCTCCTCGCCGCGGAAGAAGATGCGGCCTTCCTGCGGGTGATACACGCCGTTGATCACGTTGAGCATCGAGCTCTTGCCCGCGCCGTTGGGGCCGATGATGGCGCGCACCTCGTGCTCGCGGATGTTGAAGCTGATGTCGGTGAGCGCCTTCACGCCCCCGAAGCGCAGCGAGATGTTCTGCAGGTCGAGGATCACTTCGCCCTGGCGACGCCCCGGTGCGGTGCCGGCGGTCGCGGAATTCATGTCGGTCATGTCCATTCCCCGTCCCCTTACGCCGCGTGCTTGCCGGCCTGCGGCGCAAAGGTCTTCACTTCCTCGATGCGCAGATCGGCCGAAACCTTGCCGGTGCGCCCATCCTCGTACTTGACCTGGGTCTCGATGAACTGGGTCTTGCGCCCCTCGAACATCGCCTCGATCAGCACGCTGTACTTCTCGGCGATGAAGTTGCGCCGCACCTTGCGCGTGCGGGTGAGCTCGCCGTCGTCGGCGTCGAGCTCCTTGTGCAGGATCAGGAAGCGCTTGATCTGCGAGCCGCTCATGTTGGGGTCGGCGGCGAGGTCGGCGTTGACCTTCTCGACGCAGTCGCGGATCAGCGCGTACACCGCCGCCTGCTGCGCCAGGTCGGTGTAGCCCGAGTAGGCCATGCCCTTCTTCTCGGCCCAGTTGCCCACCGCCTCGAGATCGATGTTGATGAAGGCGGTGGCGAATGCCTTGCCGTTGCCGAAGGTCACCGCCTCCTTGATGTGCTGGAAGAACTTGAGCTTGTTCTCGATGTAGTTGGGCGCGAACATCGTGCCGTCGGCCATCTTGCCGACGTCCTTGGCGCGGTCGATGATCTTCAGGTGGCCGTCCTCATCGAAGAAGCCCGCGTCACCGGTCATGAAGTAGCCGTCGGCGTTGATCGACTCGGCGGTGGCGTCCGGGCGCTTGTAGTAGGCCTTGAGCAGCATCGGCCCCTTGACCAGGATCTCGCCGTTGTCGGCGAGCTTGACCTCGACGAAGGGCGCCGGCTTGCCCACCGAGTCGAGCTTGATCTCGCCGTCGGGCTGCAGGCACACGTAGGCGCAGGTCTCGGTCTGGCCGTAGAGCTGCTTGAGGTTGATGCCGATCGAGCGGTAGAAGCGGAACAGGTCCGGCCCGATCGCTGCGCCCGCGGTGTAGGCGACGCGGATGCGGCTCATGCCGAGCACGTTCTTCAACGGCCCATACACCAGCAGGTTGCCGAGCCAGTACTGGAAGCGGTCGCCCCCCGACACCGCCTTGCCGTCGAGGATGTCGGCGCCGCAGCGGCGGGCGACGTCCATGAAGTGGTGGAAGATGTTGCGCTTGAGGCTGCTGGCGTCCTCCATGCGGATCATCACCTGGGTGAGCAGGTTCTCGAACACGCGCGGCGGCGCGAAGTAATAGGTGGGGCCGATCTCGCGCAGATCGTTCATCACCGTCTCACCCGACTCCGGGCAGTTGATCGTGAACCCCGCCACCGTGGCCTGCGCGAACGAGAACAGGTGGTCGCCCACCCAGGCCATCGGCAGGTAGGACAGGATGTCCTCCTTGTCCGTGAGCTTGTCGAACTGGATCGCCCCGCGCGCCGCGGCGATGAAGGCACCGTGGGTCTGGCACACGCCCTTGGGCTTGCCGGTGGTGCCCGAGGTGTACAGCATGATCGAGATGTCGTCGGAGGCGCCCTTGTCGATCTCGCTGTCGAGGAAGTCGGGCTGGTTGCGGTCGTGGATGCGCCCCATCTCCTGCAGCTCGTCCAGGCCCATCAGCAGGGTCTGGGTGTAGTGGCGCATGCCGCGCGGATCGTCGTAGATCACGTGCTCGAGCAGCGGCGCATCGGCCTGGATCTCGACCATCTTGTCCACCTGCTCCTGGTCCTCGACCACGGCGAACTTGATCTCGGCGTCCTGCAGCACGTAGACCATCTCCTGGGCCACCGCGTCCTGGTACATCATCACCGGGATGCCGCCCAGGCACTGGCAGGCCGCCACCGACCAGTACAGCCGCGGGCGGTTGTCGCCCACCACCGCGAGGCGGTCGCCGCGCTTGAAGCCGAGCTGCGCCAGTCCGCAGGCGATGGCGCGCACGTTCTCCGCCACCTGCGCCCAGGAATAGGTCTGCCAGATGCCGTAGGCCTTCTCGCGCATCGCCGGCTGCTGGGGACGCGCCCTGGCGTGGTGCATCAACCAGCGCGGGAAGGTATCCAGCCCCGTCGCGGCCTGTCCGTGGTCGGACGCGCTCGTGCGTGTGTCCATGCCACACTCCTCCTTTGGTCTTGTCCTGTCTGTCTCCACACCCGGGCCATGGGTATGTTTTATGAAGGCCCGGGCGGGACGCGAGAGCGCGTCCGATCCAGTTCAGGCTGGAGTGTGGCAAGCGACCTTTGCGCA
This sequence comes from Thauera sp., assembly GCA_040275625.1. Taxonomy (GTDB): domain Bacteria; phylum Pseudomonadota; class Gammaproteobacteria; order Burkholderiales; family Rhodocyclaceae; genus Thauera. Next base: position 8,624 of record JBEOKH010000552.1, read on the forward strand.
ACTGTTTGCGGAATGTACTGAATTGTTGCAGGCGCGTTGCGCGCCCGCAGCGGCGCTCAGACCGGGAACGCGAAGCGGTATTGCGATTTGCCGCCGCGTTTGGCCTCGTACATCGCGGCGTCGGCGCGGCGCAGCAGCTCGGCGATCTCCGCGGGCGGATACTGGGTGAATACCACGCCTACGCTGGCCCCGATCCGCACCTTCACCCCATCGAGCACCGAGAACGGCTGGCCGATCACATCCACGAGCTTGCCCGCGATGTGGCGCGCCATCGACATTGACTTGAGGTTGTCGAGCAGCAGCACGAACTCGTCGCCACCGATACGCGACACCTTGTCGCTTCGCCGTACCACCCCCTCGATCCGGCGCGCCACAAGCTGGAGCAGTTCATCGCCCGCCTCGTGGCCATGGTTGTCGTTGACCCACTTGAAGCCGTCGAGGTCGACCAGCAGCAGCCCCAGCCCGGCGGTGCCGGCGTACTCCTGGCCGCGCCGCGCATAGGCGAGCTCCATGCCGCGGCGGTTGAGCAGGCCGGTGAGCGCATCGCGCTCGGCCTGCGCCAGCGCCCGCGCTTCGGCGCGCTTGCGCTCGGTCACATCATTGGCGATCCCCTGCAGCACGCCGGCCGCACCGTCGAGCGGGTTCAGCACGATGTGCACCCAGCGCATCTCCCCCTCGGCATTGCGACACTCGAAATCGGCCGCGGCCACTTCGCGCCCGTCGCCGATCTCCCGCAACATCCGCGCGATGCCCCCCTCGGTGTCGACCAGGCGCGCGGACAGGAACTCCCCGCGGCCCGCCTCCGCATCTGCCGGCAAGCCGAGCACGCGCGCCAGCGCGGGGTTCCAGTCTGCGAGACGACCTTCGCCGTCCAGGGTGAACAGGCCCGACTCGGCGTTTTCGAAGATCAGTCGCCACTTGCGCTCGGCCGCCGCATGCAGCCCGTGGAGCGCGCGCTCGCGCGCGAGCGCCGCATCCATGCGGTCGAGCAGCTCGTTGATGTCGATGGCCAGCCGGCCGAGCTCGTCATCGGCATGGCCGGCTGGCACCTCGACCTTGGTGCCGGCCACCACGTCCAGCCCGTGCAGGCCGTTCGACAAGCTGCGGATCCCGAGCGTCACCCCCCGCCGCACCAGCCAGGCGACCCCGAGCGTGATGCACACCACCAGCACCGCGAGCTGCACCGCGATCAGCCGCGAGTACACCGCCGCCTGCTCGGCGATGAACTCGGCCGCGGGCGCCACCTGCAGACGACCGACGACCTCGGTCGCGGCAAAGGGGGAATGCAATGCGCGACTGAGCATCCGATCGACCCCCTGCTCACGCGTGGGCGCACGACCGCCAGCAGCCAGCACCTCGCCACCATCCTCGATCGCGGCATGGGCCACGCTGCGGTTCTGCAGCAGGCCGGCGACGACCTCGGCGGCAAGCTGCTCGTCACGCGCGAACGCCGCCACGCTCGCGCTACGCTCGACCGTTGCCATGACCTCGACGAGCACGTGCTCGAGCCGCGCCCGCTCACGGTCTTCGACCATCACCGCGCTGCCGAGGGCCACCGCGGCGCCCACCACGCCGCCGAACAGCAGAATGCGCGCGGTGGTCCGGAAGGCGATGCTGCGCACGCCGGTCACGCGTTCGAACGCACGCCGCTGCGGATCGCCGGGACGGGAGGATTCAGGGCTCAAGACGTAGCAGCACCCTTGTTCGTGCGTCGAGCGCGGCGCCCTCGATGAAAGCGATCGCATCCGGGTCGCGCACCACCACCGCGGTTGCCGCCGCGGCATCGACCACCCGCAGCGGCGGCTGCGTGCGCCCGGAGAACTGCAGGCGCGCCCAGTAGGCGTTGATCTCGGCGATGTCGCGCCCGACCAGGCGGCGGTAGAAGAGCTCGCGCAGCGGCTCCACCTCCACCACATTCACCCGCGCCCCCGAAGGCAGCAGCTTGACGCGGCCGAGGAACAGATGGCTCGCCTGCTCGCGGCTGAGCGTGGCGATCGCGCTGTCGCGGTGGGCGATCACCACCAGCTCGCGCGCCGCCAGCGGACTGGCCGCCAGCACCAGGGCGAGGAATGCAGAGAAGAAGAAAGGCGCTCGCATCGCCGGACTTAAAAGACGAAATCCAGCGTCGCGGAGAGCAGGGTCAGCGCGCGCGGCCCGGTGACGCTCCCGTCATCGCTCAGCAGCACGGACGAACGCTTCGCCTCGATGCGATCGACCTGCAGCTTGAGCGCCATGTTGTCGGCCAGGTCGTAGCGCACCCCGACCCCGACGGTGTGCTGGTCATGGCTGGCGGAAGTCATCGTCTGCGACCAGCCCACGCGCAGCCCTCCGAGCAAGGGCTCGAACGCTGCCAGTGCCGACGGCAAGCGCTGCGGCAGATCCAGCTCGGGCTCGCTGGCGTCGATGACGCTGCGCGAGTAGCTCACATACGGCTTCCAGCGTCCGACGCGGTAGGCCACGGTCATGCCTGCACCCCAGCCCTCGAAGCGGGGATACAAGGTCATCGTCATGTCCGTCGCCATGACCTGCAGCGAGAAGGGACCGCGCTCCCAACCGAGCGCCGCGCCGAAGTAGGACACGCGGGAGGTCTCGGAGAGCTCGCCCGCACGGGCAGCGGCCTGCGCCGCCAGCGCGTGATCGGCGAGCAGCGGCGAAGCGGCTAGCTGAGCGAGGCCCAACAACCCCGCGCGCAGGCCGGCATAACCATCCTCCTTCGAGATCATGTTGCCCCACGACAGCTTGAAGCTCAGCTCGGGACCGATCCAGTCGAGCGTCGCCCCCAGCGTACGCGCGCCATCCATGTCGAAATCGGCGCCGTTCAGATAGACACTGCCGCGCGTGCGCCCGCCGAACAGCTTGAAGCGCAACAGGCCATCGCCGAGCGCCTGCTGCACGGTCGCATCCGCGCCGTCGAAGCCATCGTAAGTCAGCCGGCCGTAGACATCGGCGTAGGGACGCACCGTGGTGTAGGCATAGTTCACATGGCGCGAATCACCGTCGAGGTAGATGTCGGTCACCAGACGGCCGACACGAATCTCGGACCAGTCGTTGGGCACGTACTGGGCGAAGCCCCACACCAGATGCGGACCCCATTCCCCATGCCGCCCCTGGTGCATCACCGCCTGCGCCATCACCGACCACTGCGGGCTCAGCGCACCATGCACCTGCAGGCCGAGGGCGCTATCGACGCCGAAGTCGAGCGCGTTGGCGCGCCCGCCGCGGTGCTGCTCGATGCTGCGCCGGAAGCGGGTGTCGTCTTCCTCGTGCCACACCGCACCGAGGGTGCCGAAGCCGCTCAAGGTCCAGCGGTCGGTGCCGGCAGAAGGCAGCGCAGGCGCCACATCATCCGCGGCCAGGGCCGCGTTGCCGACAAGGAGGGCAGCCGCCATCACGGCCTGAACTTTACGCATCGAAACGAACACTGGAAGAACGCCCCACGCAGTCGCGACGAGCGGCAAAAACAGGCGTGGAGACTAAGCGCATCACCCCGCACAATCCAATAAATACATCACAAATTGATCAAAGTGCGATTACACACTGTTCGCACTGGACGCGCATCCGGCCTGCTGCCACGATTGGGCTGTTGCCTCACTCCACACTTGGAACCGCTACCGATGGAACGCAAGGACTTCACCAAGCCCGTTCACGTCACGACCTGGATGGCCGTGTTTCTCGCCCTCGTCGCTGCCCTCGCCGCAGCGCTGGTGCCGCAGCTCAAGCACGCCTTCGTCGCCAACGCGGCCTTCAACGGCGTGATCCTGTTCGTGCTCGCCGTCGGCATCATGGTCAACCTGCGCCAGGTGTGGCGCCTGCAGCGCGAGGTGCTGTGGATCGAGGAATTCCAGCACGCCGACGGCGGCCCCTCGCCCACCGGCCTCTCGCCGGTGCTGCTGGCACCGATGGCGCGCGTGCTCTCCAACCGCCGCCGCGGCCAGGCCCATCTCTCGCCGGCATCCACCCGCTCCATCCTCGATGGCGTGCAGATCCGCCTTGAAGAGCAGCGCGACCTCTCGCGCTACCTCATCGGCCTGCTGATCTTCCTCGGCCTGCTCGGCACCTTCTGGGGCCTGCTCGCCACCATCCGTTCCATCGGCGAGATCATCGGCAACCTGAGCGTCGGCAGCGATCCGGTTGCCATGTTCGAGGCACTCAAGGCCAAGCTCGATGCTCCGCTCGGCGGCATGGCCACCAGCTTCTCGACCTCGCTGTTCGGGCTCGCCGGCTCGCTGGTGGTCGGCTTCCTCGACCTGCAGTCGGGCCACGCACAGAACCGCTTCTACAACGAACTCGAGGAATGGCTGTCGCACATGACCCGGCTGCCCTCGGGCGTCGGCGCCGAGGGCGAGGGCAACGTGCCCGCCTACGTCCAGGCCCTGCTCGAACAGACCGCCGAGAGCATCGAGCGCATGCAGCGCTCGGCCACCGAATCCGAGCGCGAGCGCCGCGCCACCGCCGAGCATCTCGGCGAGCTCAACACCCAGCTCACCCGCCTGGCCGACCTCATCGGGCGCGAATCGCGCGACCTCTCGGCGCTGTCCGCGACCCAGGACGACCTGCGCGGCCTGCTCCGCCAGCTCGCCCAGCAGCCGCCCCAGGGCGCGCAATTCACCGAAGACCTGCGCGCCGAGCTGCGCCTCCTGTCACGCACCATCGGTGCCGCGCTCGGCGGCCAGGCCGGCAACAAGGCGGACTGAGCCATGGCCCGCCTCTCCCGCCGCCGCCCGCTCGACTTCTGGCCCGGCTTCGTCGACGCCCTCGCCTCGCTCCTGATGGTGATGGTGTTCGTGATCCTGATCTTCGTCATCGGCCAGTTCGTGCTCGCCGACGCGGTCAGCGGCCGCGACCGCGCACTCGCCCAGCTCAACGCCGAACTCGCCGCGCTCGCCCAGACCCTGAGCCTGACGCAGACCGCACGCGAGACCGCCGAGGTCAGGGTCGGCGAACTCTCCGCCTCACTCGTCGCCTCCGAGCGCGAACGGGAAGCGCTCGGCAACGAGATCCTCGCCGCCCGCGACGAACTCCACGCCGCGCAGGACGAAGCCAGGAGCCGGCGCGAAGAGGCCACCCGCCTCGCCACCGACATCGCCGCGCTGCAGCGCCTGAAGGCCGAGCTCGAGGCCGAGGCCGCGCGCCTGGCGAGCGCACTCGACACCTCCGAGCGCGGGCTCAAGGAACACAAGGAGATGTCCGCCGCCGCGATCGCCCAGGTCGAGCTGCTCAACCGCCAGCTCGCCGCGGTGCGCGAACAGCTCGAGCAGCTCAACGCCGCGCTCGACGCCTCCAGGCTAGCCGCCCGGGACAAGGACCTGAAGCTCGAGGAGCTCGGCCGCGAGCTCAACCTCGCGCTCGCCGGCCGCGTCAAGGAGCTCGCCCGCTACCGCTCGGAATTCTTCGGCCGCCTGCAGGACGTGCTCGGCAAGCGCAAGGACGTGCAGATCGTCGGCGACCGCTTCGTGTTCTCCAGCGAGGTGCTGTTCCCGAGCGCCTCCGACGAAGTCAGCGCCGACGGCATGATCCAGCTCACCCGCCTGGCGGAGACGCTCAAGGCGCTCGCCACCGACATGCCCGGCGATCTGCCCTGGGTGCTCCAGGTCGACGGCCACACCGACCGCCGCCCGATCTCCAACGCCCGCTTCCCGTCCAACTGGGAGCTCTCCACCGCACGCGCGCTGGCCATCGTCAAGTTCCTGCGCAGCCAGGGCATCCCCCCCGAACGCCTCGCCGCCACCGGCTACGGCGAATTCCACCCGCTGGACGCGCGCACCACCGAAGAAGCCCACGCCCGCAACCGCCGCATCGAGCTCAAGCTCACCAGCCGCTGACCCCCGCCCGTGTAGGAGCGGCGGCAGCCGCGAACACCACGCCTGCGCCAGCGCCGTGCTTCATTCACCACCCCGTTCGCGGCTGCCGCCGCTCCTACAGCCCACCACAAGCGCGACGGTTGCTGTAGGCGCGGCGCAAGCCGCGAACACCGCGCCTGCGCCAGCGCCGTGCTTCATTCACCGCGCCGTTCGCGGCTGCCGCCGCTCCTACCGGTGCTCGGCCGCAGCTCGGGCATCCACGGCGTGCGCAGGCCGGCCTACCCGCACTTCCCCCGTCCAGCCTGCTCGAGATCGCGCACCACCAGCGACAGCGCCTCGGTCGACAGCAGCACCTCGACCAGTGACAGCACCAGCGACACCGCCAGCGTCACGATGCTGATGCCGAACATCCACTTGCCGGCCGTTTCCGCCTCGAGAAACAGTGCCAGCATCGACAGCGCGCACAGCAGAAAGCTCAGCACGCCGAAGCCCTGCATGTACTGGGTGAGCGCGATCCGCCGCTTGAGCCCGGGGAGCTGGCACTGCACCAGCGGCGCGGCACGATCAGGCGAGGCGCCGAGCTGGCGGATCACCTGGGCGAGCGTGAGGAAACGATTGGTATAGGCGAGCAGCAGCAGCGAGATCGCCGGGAAGAGGAGCGCGGGGGTGGTGAGGTTCATGGCGGCCAACGCAGTCGGAAACGGCCATCATTGTCGCCGCAAAACCCCCCGCAGAAACCGCCCCACGTCGCCGGTTCATGTAGGAGCGGCGGAAGCCGCGAACCGGGCGGCGCCATCGCGCGGCGACCCTGATCGGCGGCGGGGCTGCGGCGCTGCGTTCGCGGCTGCCGCCGCTCCTACAGAAATACCGAGCGTTTGCCCCCGCAGGAGCGGCGGAAGCCGCGAACCGTAGGAGCGGCGGAAGCCGCGAATTGGGCGGTGCCGTCGCGCCTAAGCGCTGAGTCCGCGGCTTCCGCCGCTCCTGCAAAAAAAAGCCGCGCGGCGCCCGCCTGGGGCGACGCGCGGCGCGACTGCGGCGGAATTACATGCTGCGGCGGTACTGACCACCCACCTTGTACAGCGCCTCGGTGATCTGCCCGAGCGAGCAGTAGCGCACCGCGTCGACCAGCACCTCGAACACGTTGGCGTTGTCGATGACGGCCTGCTGCAGCCTGGCCTGCCACTTGGGCGCCTCGGCCTTGTTGCGGGCGTGGAAGTCGGCGAGGCGCTTCAGCTGGCCCTGCTTCTCTTCCTCGGTCGAACGGGCGAGTTCGATCTCCTGCTGCGCCTGGCCCTTCGGGTTGAGGAAGGTGTTCACGCCGATGATCGGGTAGGAGCCGTCGTGCTTCTTGTGCTCGTAGTAGAGCGACTCCTCCTGGATCTTGCCGCGCTGGTAGCCGGTCTCCATGGCGCCGAGCACGCCGCCGCGCGACGCGATGGCCTCGAACTCCTTGAGCACGGCTTCCTCGACGAGGTCGGTCAGCTCGTCGATGATGAACGCGCCCTGGTTGGGGTTCTCGTTCTTCGCCAGGCCCCATTCGCGGTTGATGATCAACTGGATCGCCATCGCGCGCCGCACGGACTCCTCGGTCG
>JBEOKH010000553.1:0-11865 GCA_040275625.1 Thauera sp.
CAGGGTGCAGCGGCGGGCCGTGGCGCGCGCAGCGGACGGCCGGATCCGGGCGCGCAAGGGCGCTGCAAGCGCAGCGGTCGTCCGCTCAGGAAGTAGCGGTCTCCAGCCGGTTACGGCCAGCGGCCTTGGCGCGATACATGGCCGCGTCGGCGCGCCGCAACAGGTCTTCGGCGCGCGCATCGCGACCGTCGAAGCAGGTCACGCCGATGCTCGGCGTGCTGAGTTGGCGGACGTCGCCGAGTTGACAAGGTTCATTGAGCGCGACAAGCACATTGTGGGCGATTGCCGACGCCCGGGTCGAGGCTTCGGCGGCGCTGTCACCGAGTTCCTCGAGCATCACCACGAATTCGTCGCCACCCAGGCGCGCGACGGTGTCGCCCTCGCGCACGCTCTTGCGCAGGCGCTCGGCGATCTCGCACAGCACTGCGTCGCCGGCCTCGTGGCCGTAGGTGTCGTTGATCTGCTTGAAGTGGTCGAGGTCGATGAACAGCAGCGCGCCGTGGCGGCCATGGCGGCGGCTGTTGGCAAGGCCCTGGCGCAGGCGGTCGAGCAGGAAGCGGCGATTGGGCAGGTGGGTGAGGGTGTCGATAAAGGCCAGGTTGCGGATCGCATCCTCGGCGGCCTTGCGTTCGGTGATGTCGATGATCACGCCGTCGAGCCAGGGCGAGTCGCCGTCCTCGTTTGCCGACGCGCTGCCGCGTTCGCTGACCCAGCGCGTGCGTCCATCGCGGCCGCGAAGCCGGTATTCCACTTCGTAGGGCGTGCCCAGGCGCTCGGCGGCGTCGATTGCGGCGACGATCTGCGGCACGTCCTCCGGCACGATGAAGTCGCCAAAGCTGACGCGGGACGACATGAACTCCTCCGGTGTCGCCCCGGTGAGCACCTGGATGTTATGGCTGATGTGGATGACGTTCCACGGCGGGTCGATGCGGCAGCGGAACACCACGCCGGGCACATTCTCGACCAGGGTACGGAACTCGTCGCGGCTGCGCGCGAGGCGCGCGGTCGCGGTACGCATCCGCCGCAGGTGGCGGGCGTTGCCGTGCATCACCGCGAACAGCATGAGGCTGAGCACGCTCCCGCCATAGAGGATCAGCGTGGCCTCGGCGCTCACGGTGTCGGCTTCGAAGTGCGGCGTGCTGCTGAAGCGCACGACCCATCGCCGGCCGGCGGCTTCGACCGGATGTGCGATCACGTGACGCGCGTCGAGCCGCCCGGCGGATGACGCATAGAGCAGCGTGTCGGGCGCGATCCGGTCGTCATAGAGCTCGATGTCGAGGTCGCGCAGAACCTCGCCGAAGATGGCCTGGATCATGCGTTGCGCACGGAAGGGGCTGTAGACGAAGCCGAGAAGTGCCTTGCGACGCTCTTCCACGCTGCTCGTCGGCATGCCCTTCCCGTACACCGGGAGGTAGATCAGGAAGCCGGACTGCACATCTTCGCCATGTTCCTGCACCAGGGTGACCTTGCCGCTGAGTGCCGCTTCACCCGTGTCGCGTGCGCGCTGCATCGCATCGCGTCGCACCGGCTCGGCATACATGTCGAAACCGAAGGCGCGCCGGTTACGCGCATCGAAGGGCTCGATGTAAACGATGCTGCTGTAGGGGTCGCGTTCGCCGGGCGGGCTTATCCGGTAATCGGGAAAGCCTTCGGCGCGGACCTCGGCGACATGCGCTTCGAGCGCCGCAGCCGGCAGCATGCGGGTGAAGCCGGTGCCCTGGATGCCCGGCAGCGAGCGCTCAAGGTGAAGCGCGGCGACATAGGCCGCCCACTCGGCGCGGGTGACGTTGTCACTGGCGGCGAACAGGGCCACGCCGCCATGGAGCACCTGCTTGTAGGCCTGCAGACGCGACAACAGGCTGTCCCTGGCCAGCGAGGCCCGGTGTGCGAAACGGTCATGCGCCCGCTCGTCGAGGTGGCGGTCTACATAAGCCCATAGCGCAACCGACAGCAACAGGCCGAGCGCGAGGGCGAGCCAGGCCGCGAGGCTCCTGGCGAGCACACCGTCGGTACGCCCCTCGAAGAGCCTGGCTCCATCCTTCATGTGTCAATGTCGTGACTGCTATGCGAATAATTTGAGTTTTTCACGAAACGGCTTGGCCGCCTAGCCATGGCGCGCGGGCTGCCACCCCTTCTTACTTCCGGATACCAGCGTCGCCGCAGCGCGCGCAAGGCCTGCGACTTACATTCGCATGCCGTTTCATGTCGCCTGCGCGCGCTTCCACGGGCACAATGCCGGCCTTGTTGCCTCCGGTATCGAAACCTTGTCTTCAATGCCCTACGAACTTCTCGTCGGTCTGCGCTACACCCGTTCGCGCAAGCGCGCGCAGGGCCGCAACCGCTTCATTTCCTTCATTTCCCTGGTGTCGATGTTCGGTATCGCGCTCGGTGTCGCGGCGCTGATCGTCGTGCTCTCGGTGATGAACGGCTTCCAGGAGGAGCTGCGCACGCGCATCCTCGGCGTCGCCTCCCACGTGCAGGTGCAGAGTCCTGAGGGTGGGCTCGTCGCCTGGCAGCAGGTGGCAGAGGAGGCGCTGCGCCATCCGTCGGTGCTGGCTGCCGCGCCCTACGTGCAGGAGGAGGGCATGCTGTCCTTCGACGAGGGCGTGCGCGGCACCCTGGTGCGTGGCGTGATTCCGGCCGCGGAGGACAAGGTGGCGGACTTCGGCCGTTACATGCAGGCCGGCAGCTTTGACGCACTGCAGGCGGGGCGCTTCGGCATCGTGCTCGGTCGTGACCTGGCCGCCGCGCTGCGCGTGCACCTCGGCGAAAAGGTCACCCTGATCGCGCCCCAGGGCCTGGTGACGCCGGCGGCGGTGCTGCCGCGGGTCAAGCAGTTCGAGGTGGTGGGTATCTTCGAGGCCGGCATGTATGAATACGACTCCAGCCTGGCGCTGGTGCACATCGCCGACGCGCAGGCCTTGTACCGGCTCGGCGACGCGGTGAGCGGCGTGCGCCTCAAGCTCGACGACCTGTTTGCCGCGCAGCGCGTGGCGCGCGAGCTGGCGCTGACGATCAGCGAGCCGGGGCTGGTGGTGGCTGACTGGACGCGCAGCCACGCCAACTTCTTCCGCGCGGTGGCGCTCGAGAAGACGATGATGACGCTGATCCTGTTCCTGATCGTCGCGGTGGCAGCGTTCAACATCGTGTCCACGCTGGTGATGGCGGTGCAGGAAAAATACGCTGACATCGCCATCCTGCGCACGCTGGGCGCGAGCCCGGCCTCGATCATGGCGATCTTCGTGCTGCAGGGCTCGGTGATCGGCCTGGTCGGGCTGGCGGCCGGGGTGGCGGGCGGGCTGGCGATCGCGCACAACCTCGACGTTGTGATCCCGGCGCTCGAGACCCTGACCGGCGCCACGCTGTGGAACAAGGAAATCTATTACATCAACGAGCTGCCCTCGAAGGTGCTGGGTTCGGACGTGAGCTCGATCGTCACCGTCTCCTTCGTGCTGACCCTGCTCGCCGCGCTCTACCCGAGCTGGCGCGCATCGAAAGTGAATCCGGCGGAGGCGCTGCGCTATGAGTAAGCCCCTGAACGGCGGTGCGCCCGCCGCGGTGGTGTCGTGCACCGGGTTGTCGAAGCATTTTCGCGAGGGTGCGGACGCGGTGCGGGTGCTCGACCGTGTCGATCTGGACGTGCTGCGCGGCGAGCGGGTGGCGATCGTCGGTACTTCCGGTTCGGGCAAGAGCACGCTGATGCACCTGCTTGGCGGCCTGGACGTGCCGAGCGCCGGTTCGGTACGCCTGATGGGGCAGGACTTTTCCGGGCTGTCGGAGCGCGAGCGCGGTCGCCTGCGCAATGGCGCGCTGGGCTTCGTTTATCAGTTCCATCACCTGCTGCCCGAGTTTTCGGCGCTCGAAAACGTCGCCATGCCGCTCTATATCCGTCGCGTGGCACGCGCCGAGGCCGATGAGCGCGCGGCGCAGATGCTGCATGAGGTCGGGCTCGGTCACCGGCTCGATCATGCGCCGGGCGAGCTCTCCGGTGGCGAGCGTCAGCGCGCCGCGATCGCGCGCGCACTCGTCACCCAGCCCGCCTGCGTGCTCGCCGACGAGCCCACCGGCAATCTCGACCGCCGCACCGCGGGCGCGGTGTTCGACCTGATGCTGTCGCTCAACGAGCGCCTCGCCACCAGCTTCGTGATCGTCACCCACGACGAGACCCTGGCGGCACGCGCACAACGCACGCTGCGCCTGGTCGACGGGCGACTCTGCAGCTAGCAGCCTGTCGGACTTGAAGCTGGCGGAAGGCGTAGCGGCAGGCTGGTTTTCATAATGTGAAAGAGGGGCAACATTTCAGTGTTGAATTGGCGGTTTTGTGCGTGAAATCGCCATGCCCTTGTCCCTTCTCCTCACTGCAGACGCAATACGGCCATGCGCTTGAAGTTCCACGCGAGGCAGACCAGCGCCCATTCGTTGCGCACGTTATCGACACCGCGCAGCAGGAACTGACGGAAACCCATCACGGACTTGAAACTGCGCTTCGATCTTCTCGGTGTGCCCGTAAGAGCGCGCACTGTGCCGGGAGGCGTTGGCGTGCAGCTTGGTGCCGTCCAGGCTGACCGTGCCAAAGCGTGAGAGCTGGTTCTCGCGTGCGACCTGCAGCACTTGCACGAAGAGGTCGGCGAACTGTTCGCCGAACCGGCGCCGGAAACTCGCCAGGGTGTCGTGGTCCGGATGCTGGTTGCAGGCGATGAACCGAAACGCCAGCGAATCGTAGGTCGCCCGCTCGATCCGGCGGCTCGAATGCGTCCCCGTCGCGTAGCCGTAGATCAGCAGCGACAGCAGCATCGCCGGGTGGTATGCATCGCTGCCACGCCCCGCGTACGCCCGCTCCAGCGCCGACAGATCCAGCGCCTCGACCACGTCGACCACATAGTGCGCCAGGTGCGTTTCGGGCAGCCATCCCTGCACCGAGGGCGGCAGCAGGTCGTCCGTTTGACGGTCGATCGGGCGTAAGCGGCTCATGCTCTCAGGATCAGGGCGCGATGTGGCATTTTACAAGGGGGTAGTCCGACAGGCTGCTAGCGGGATGCGTGGCGACAGATCGAGCGTCACGTCCATCACATGCTTCATGCGATGCGTGCGCTGGCCCCGCTGCTGCCGCTGGCGGGCGGCCTGCTGTTGGCGCTGGGGGCTGCGGCTGGCGCTGGGGGCTGCGGCTGGCTGCGACCGCGCCGAGATGCTAGATATACAACATGAGCGGCGCCGCGTCGGCCGTCGCGACCGGTGGGGGGATTGTCATGGCCGTCTGGCGTCCGATGATGCGGGTGGGAAAGGTGGCGCTGGTGGTGCTGTTGGCGACCGCATCGATGCCGAGGTTCGTGCACGCCAGGTTCGACCCGCTCGATCCGCTCGGTCAGGTGCCGAAGAAGCACGTCGAGCTATCGATCGAGGTCGCTCCGGGCGAGTGGGGTGGCGTCGATGTGGGCGACATCGAGCTGGTGCTCGGTTCGGTGGCGGCGGTGTTCCTCGAGCACGTCAAGCTCGTCCGCGACGACCTGAAGCTGCGCGTGATCCCGCGCGGCGGCTCGCCCCGGGTGCTCTACGAGCGGGGCGGCGACGGCCAGTACGTGATCCAGCTCACCGCCCGCGATCAGCGCTGGTTCCAGTATGCCTACCAGTTCGCCCATGAGCTGTGCCACGTTGTCTCGAACTTCGATCACCGCGTGGTGGGCGACAAGGCAGTGGCAGACAACCAGTGGTTCGAGGAGTCGCTGTGCGAGACCGCAGCGCTGTTCACGCTCAAGCGCCTCGGCGTCGTGTGGGCGAACAATCCACCGAAGCGCGACTGGATGGGCTACGGCGATTCCTTCGCCTCCTACGCCGCCTTTCTGTTGAGGGAGCCGCACCGCCATCTGGAGGCCGATCTGTCGCTGCGCGACTGGTATGCCGAGAATGCCGTGTCGCTGCGGGACGATCCCTACCAGCGGCGCAAGAACGAGGTCGTCGCCAACAAGCTGCTCCCGCTGTTCGAGCAGGCGCCCGAGCACTGGCGCTCGATTGCCTACCTCAATCCGGATGCGGCAAGCGCGTCGAAGCCGTTCGCCGAGTATCTGTCGGACTGGCATCGCGCCTGTCCGGACAAGACCCTGCCGCGACTCGTCATGCTGCGCTTCGGCTTCGAGCCGGGCGCAGGCGAGGCAGCGCCGCAAGCCGCGCTCCCCTCCACGCCGCTCCGGCGTTGAGCACGCCGGGCCGCAGCGGTGGGAGTGGGCTCACTCATAGCGTTGCTTTTCCTGAATCAGACGGTTGAGCGCATCGACGTAGCTGTTGAGCCATCGCGACCCCGTGTCGGGGGCGCGGAATCCGGCCACATACCCGTCGAAGCCGGTTAACGGTCCGCCTGGGCCGGCGGCACCGAACGCATCCGAGCCTGCCTTGAAGGCCAGTTCCTGATTGAGACGCTCGACATAGTAGTCGAACCAGCCGGAGCCGGTATCGCGTCCCGCCATCGTGCCCAGCATCTGATTGAAGGCTTGGTCGTCGGCCGCATGGGGGGCGGCCGGCATCGCCAGCATGCCCACGCAAGCCATCAGAGCTGCAAGTTTGTTGCGCTTCCAAGTTGTCATGGTCTTCTCCTTGACATCTTGTCCCCTGCCGTCCTGCGTCGGACGCTCTGCAGATTGGCACCCGCAATCGGCGACGTTCGCCATGGGCACCGATCCCGAGTCGTATCCTTCCTGCCCCCGATCGCCGCGGGGGATGCTTCTGTATAGCCCGGATTGGGGCGAATGAAAGGGCCGCGGGCGTTCACCGACTAGCAGCCTGTCGGACTTGAAGCCGGCGGACGGCGCACCGACAGGCGAGTTTTCATGATGTGAAAAATAATCGACATTTCAGAGCCGAAAGGGCCTTCTTTCGCGTGAAATCGCCATGCCCTTGTCCCTTCTCCTCACTGCAGATGCAATGCGGCCATGCGCTTGAAGTTCCACGCGAGTCAGACCAGCGTCCATTCATTGCGCACGTTGTCGACACCGCGCAGCAGGAACTGACGGAAACCCATCACGGACTTGATGATGCCGAACACCGGCTCGACCGTCTGTTTGCGCAGCGCGCAGGCGGCGCGACCGGCCTGGGTCTTTAGAGCATGCTTCATCTGCTCGACGTGGGAGGCCGGCGTCTCGAGCGGCGCGGGCTCTTCGAAGCGGCTGCGCCAATCCGGATGATGCGCATCGCGCCCCACGGCGAACAACGGTTCGACCCCGGCGTCGTGGCAGCACTGGACAGTGCGTTCGCTGTAAAAGAGCCGGTGTTGGCCAGCAGCCGCTCGGGTTGATTGAGCCCATCGGGCAGCGCCTGGATGCGCTCGAGCATCGGCGCGACCTGCGCCTTGTCGTTACCTGCGGTGGTGACGTGGGGCGCCAGCACCAGCATCGATTCGGTATCGACCACGGCTTGTGCGTTGTAGCATTGCTCGAAACCACCGCCGGCCACCTTCATGATGCTGATGCGCGAATCTTCATCGGTCAGATTGATCTGATCCTCGGCCCGTGGGCCTGCCTGCGGGGGCTCGGGTGGCTTGCCGCCGGGCCGCTTGCCCGTGCTCTCTTGCTGGGCCTGGCGCTTGGCCATCTTCGCCTCGTACTCGGCTTGCTCGCGCTCGAAACGTTCCCTCGCGCGGGCCTCGATCTTGGCCTTGGCCGCCGCGATGGCCGCCAGCCGGTCTTTTCGCCGCTTGATCTCCGCCGGCAACTCCACGCCCTCGGGCACATTGGCTTGGTCGGCGGCCTCGGCCAGCTTGAGCATCTCCTGCACTTCGGCTTTCAACTGCGCTTCGATCTTCTCGGCGTGCCCGTAAGAGCGCGCACTGTGCCGGGAGGCGTTGGCGCGCAGCTTGGTGCCGCCCAGGCTGACCGTGCCAGAGCGCGCGAGCGGGTTCGCGCGCGCCGCCTGCAGCACTTGCACGAAGAGGTCGGCGAACTGTTCGCCGAACCGGCGCCGGAAACTCGCCAGGGTGTCGTGGTCCGGATGCTGGTTGCAGGCGATGAACCGAAACGCCAGCGAATCGTAGGTCGCCCGCTCGATCCGGCGGCTCGAATGCGTCCCCGTCGCGTAGCCGTAGATCAGCAGCGACAGCAGCATCGCCGGGTGGTAGGCATCGCTGCCACGCCCCGCGTAAAGTTTTCGGCCCTGCTGCCGATAATGGGCACAACGTCCATCAAGCCCGGCCGCCGAGCCGCGATCAGAGCCATGAAACTGCTTTTCCAGCCCGCTGTTCGACTCCTCGATCGCCTGAGCTATCCGCTCAAGTTCGGCCTCATCATCCTCGTCTGCGCAGTCGCTTCGCTCATCATGCTGACGCAGATCTTCACCACCCTGCGCGACGAGATCGATGTCACCGAGCGCCAGATCAGCGGCCTGTCGCTGTTCGACGCCGGTTTTGCGGTGCTCCTCAACACCCAGCAGCACCGCGGCCTGTCGGCGGGCGTGCTCGGCGGCAGCAACGAGCTCGCCGCCAAGCGCGAGCAGAAGGCCGCCGAGCTGCGGGCGACGATCTCGACACTCGATTCCACCCTCGCTGCCGACCCGAGCTGGGCGGCCTTGCAGCAGGGGTGGCAGAGGCAGCGCGCCGAACTCATCCGCCTCGCCGATTCCGGGCTGTCGCTGTCCGGGCCCGACAACTTCCGGGCCCACACGGCGACGATCGACGGGCTGCTGCGCTGGCTTGGCGAGCTTGGCGACGCCTCGGGGCTCGCCCTCGATCCCGATGCGGCGAGCGCCAACCTGATCGGACCGCTGCTCACCACGCTGCCCGAACTGAGCGAGCGCCTCGGCCAGTTGCGCGCACGCGGCACCCGGATCAGCGCCCGCCGCGAGCTGTCGCGCACCGACGAGCATGCCGTCGTCGCGCTGCTGGCCGAGATCGGCCGTGCCGAATCCACGCTGCTCGAGCGCCTGCACCGCACCGCCGCGGCCAATGCGATGCTGGCGTCAAGGATCGAGGGCATGGGGCAGGAGATTTCCGCTGGTGTGGCCGAGGTCCGCAGCGCGACCGGCCGCGAACTGCTCGAGCAGGGCTTCGGGCTCGGTTCGGCCGCGTTCTTCGACCTCGTCACGCGCTCGATCGACACCGCTGTGCGCAATTTCAATCAGGTGCTGCGGCCCGAGGTCGGTCGTCTGCTCGAGACCCGGCGGCAGGTGCTGAGCACGCGCCTGAACACGCAGGTCGCGGTGTCGGTGGTGGCGATGCTGCTCGCCGGTTATCTCTTCATCGGGGTCTATCTGGCCATCGTGCGGTCGGTGCGCGAACTGTCGGTCGGTGCGCAGGCGTTTGCCGCGGGCGACTACCGCAGCCGGGTGAAGTTTTCGGCGCGCGACGAACTCGCCGAGGTGGCGCGCCAGTTCAATGCAATGGCCGATCACGTTGCCGGCCTGATCCGCGAGATCCAGCTTGGCGCCGAGCACGTCGGCAGCGCCGCGACCGACATGGCAGCCTCTGCGCGCCGCGTGCTGGAAGGCTCGGAGACACAGAGCGACGCGGCCTCGGGCGTGGCGGCCGCGGTCGAGGAGATGTCGCGCGGGGTGGACGGCATCGCCCATCACGCCGCCACTGCGCAGCAGCTCGCCGAGGATTCCGGCCACCTGTCGCAGGAAGGGCGCCGGGTCATGGAGAAGTCGGTCGCCGAGATGGAGCGCATCGCAGAGGCGGTCGACCTGTCGAGCGAGGCGATCCGCGAGCTCGGCGAGAAGTCGCGCCAGATCAATGCGATCGTCGATTCGATCCGCGACATCGCCGACCAGACCAACCTGCTCGCGCTCAACGCGGCGATCGAGGCGGCGCGTGCCGGCGAGACCGGGCGCGGCTTTGCGGTGGTGGCCGACGAGGTGCGCAAGCTTGCCGAGCGCACCTCGCTCGCGACCCAGGAGATCGGCGGCATGGTGGCGGCGATCCGTCAGGGTACCGAGCGTGCGGTCGATACCATGCAGCAGGGCGTGCAGCGCGTGCGTGACGGCGTGGAGATGAGCAACCGCGCCGGCGCCTCGATGACGCAGATCAACTCGGGCGCCGAGCAGGTGCTGACCGCGGTGCGCGAGATCTCGACCGCGCTGCACGAGCAGAGCCTCGCCAGCAACGACATCGCGCGCAATATCGAGCGCATCGCCGACATGGCCGAGCACAACAGCGGCGTGGTGCGCGAGACCGCTTCGACTGCGACCACCCTGGAACAGCTCGCCAGCACGCTGCGCGAGCAGGCCAGCCGTTTCCGCGTCTGACCGCCGCGGCGCGGGTGACTCAGCGCGGCGGCGTGTGCCGCCGCCGCCACTGGCGGATCAGCCACAGCCGCCACCCCCAGCGCACCGCCAGGTACGACAGCAGCGACAGGCCGGCCGCGAGCGCGATCAGGCCGACCGCCAGTGGACGACCGAGCGACATCGCCCACATGGCGAGCTCGCCCGCCCACTGCGCCAGATCGAGCCCGCTCAGCTCGGGCGGCGGCGTGAATGCCACCTCGCCGTTGCCGACCAGCAGGCTGCCAAGGCCGAATGCGGCCACGTAAAGCGGCACGATGGTGAGCGGGTTGCTGTAGAGCGTGGTGAGCAAGGCGAGCGGCAGGTTGACCCGGAACAGCACGCAGCACAGTGCGGCACCCGCCATCTGCAGCGGGCCCGGGATCAGACCGCAGAACATCCCGACCGCCACCGCACCGGCCGCAGAGTGGCGGTTCAGGTGCCACAGGCGCGGATGCAGCAGCGTGGTCGCGAACGGACGCAGCCAGCGGTTCTCGCTGACGCTACGGTGGTCGGGAAGGAGACGTTTGAGGTGCTTGCGCATCGCCGCACTCCGACCGCGTGCTAGGCAAATCGTTCGCCGTGCACCTGCGCCGGCCGGCAGGTGCGGCGCGACTCTGGAGTCGCGCCTTGCGCTTCGGAGATGCCGACAAGGTTTGCGGCTGCCGCCGCTCCTGCAGCTGACCTGAAGCGCGTGATGATCTGCGCTGTAGGAGCGGCGGAAGCCGCGAACTTTTGCGCGCGGGAGTGTCGCCTGAGCAATTCATTTGGCATGATTGCCGTCCATGAGGATCGAAGCGACGGCCTTCCTGCTCGGGGTCTGCCTGGTACAGACCGCAGCGACGCTCGACGGCCGCCTGGCCGCGGGCGGGTTGCTGCTCGTCGCCGCGGGCGGGCTCCGCTTCGCCTTTGCGGGGCGCAGGGCAGGTGAGGGACGAGGTCGTCGAATCGCCCGCGTCGCCCTTGCTGCGCTGTTCGCGCTCGGCGCCGGTGTGGCATGGGCGGCCTGGCGTGCGGAGCTGCGCCTTGCCAGCGCGCTCGACGGCCGGCTCGAAGGCGTTGAGCTGGACATTCGCGGACGGGTGGCGAGCCTGCCGCAGCAGGGCGAGCGCGGCTGGCGCTTCGTGTTCGAGATCGAGCCGGACATCCCGGGCGTGCCGCAGCGCGTGCAGTTGAGCTGGCGCGGCGACGGCCCCGATCCCCATGCAGCACTGCCGGATGTGCGTGCGGGCGAGCGCTGGGCCTTCACTGTGCGCCTGTGGCGGCCGCAGGGCTCCGCCAATCCGGCCGGGTTCGACTACGAGGCCTGGCTGCTCGAGCGCGGCGTGCGCGCGACCGGTAGCGTACGCGACACCGCGCGCCTGCTCGATGACCGTCCCGCGGGGCTGATGCAGCATGTGCATCGCCTGCGTGGGGAGATCCGCGCCCGCATGCTCGCCGCGCTGCCCGCGGGCGAGCAGCGCGGCCTGCTGGTCGCGCTCGCGGTGGGCGAGCAACAGGACATCGCCGCCGCCGACTGGGAGATCTTCCGCCGTACCGGCGTGGGGCATCTGGTGTCCATCTCCGGCCTTCATGTCGCCCTGGTGGCGATGTTCTGCGGCGGGCTCGCCGGACTGACGTGGCGCCGTC
>JBEOKH010000554.1:0-3087 GCA_040275625.1 Thauera sp.
TGTGCATGAGCCCGAAGATCATGCTGTTCGACGAGCCGACCTCGGCGCTCGATCCGGAGATGGTCAAGGAGGTGCTCGACACCATGGTGGCGCTCGCCCAGGAGGGCATGACCATGCTGTGCGTGACCCACGAGATGGGCTTCGCGCGGCAGGTGGCCGATCGGGTGATCTTCATGGACGCCGGGCAGATCATCGAGTCGAACGAACCCAACGCCTTCTTCGCCGACCCGAAGCACGAGCGCACCAAGCTGTTCCTCAGCCAGATCCTGCACTGAGCGGGGAGGGACGCATCCGGGGGCGGGTCGAGACGGTCGGCTTCGTCTCGGCCCACGATCATCGGCGAGCGGAGCGAGGAAAGGGGACCCACGGGCCTCGCGACGCTCGGAACGGCCGATGGATGCCCTTCCCCTCCGCTTCGCTCCGGCCGGGGATGACGGATCGGAAATCGAGCGCGGACCGGGGGATCTCGGAGCCGATAGGTCGGCTTCGAGTTGCGTGGAGAGAAGGACGGGCGCTCGTCGTGAAGTCTTCGCCGAGGGGGAGGCGGCGTGCGCACCTCACGGGGTGCGGCCGAGGGCCTCGGCGGTGGCGATCACCGTCACCGCCAGGCCGGTTTCGACAGCACGCCGTTCGGCTTCGCGGCTCTTGCCGGAGCGGGCGCCGCCGAGGATGAGTTCGCAGGTCATGGTCTTTGCGGGTCCTGCATGGAGGATTCGTCGTCGTTTTTTTGCAGTGCACGATACCGGGCCGTACGGTATCATCCGCCCCCACTGCCCCGGAAGGGGCAACGCGTTATCGGTGCCCGCGGGCGATTCTCGCCCAGGGTTAAACGGGAAACAGGTGCGCGGCCCAGCTTCATAGAGGCCGCAATGCCTGTGCTGCCCCCGCAACGGTAAGTGCGCGCAAGGCGTGTCATGCAGCCACTGGGACTTCGTCCCGGGAAGGCGACCCGCCCGTCCGGCCCTCAGGCCGGCACAGCGCACGAGCCCGGAGACCGGCCGGAACGCGAATTGGCGGATGTGCCGCGGGGTGGCGGCGACGGGCGCGGTTTGTCTTGCTCTCTTCGGTTCTCCCACGCTGTCGGTGCGTCCATGTGAGGTTGCCATGGCGTGCGGGGACGCGCGGCATGGCGAAGGGAGTTCAAACAATGAAAATCCGTATTTCCGCGCTTGCTTCGGCGTGCGCGCTTGCCAGTTCCATCGCCCCGGCCGTTCATGCCGACGAAGCCCAGCTCAATCACGTCGTGGTCACCGCCACCCGCCAGCCGATCAGTGCCGATGCGGCGCTCGCCAGTGTGGATGTGATCGAGCGCGACGAGATCGCCCGCGCCGGGCACTCCAGCCTCCTTGGCCTGCTCGCGTCGCGTCCGGGGGTGCAGATGGCACGCAACGGCGGGCCGGGATCGAACGGCAGCGTCTTCATCCGCGGCGCCAACTCGGGGCACACCCTGCTGCTCGTCGATGGCGTCAGGATCGGCTCGGCAACCAACGGTGCGCCGGTGCTGGAGGCGATTCCGCTCGAGATCATCGAGCGCATCGAGATCCTGCGTGGCCCCGGCAGCGCGCTTTATGGTGCGGACGCTCTCGGCGGCGTGATCCAGGTCTTCACGCGCAAGGGGCGTGAGGGCTTCCAGCCCTCGGCGCGCGTCGGTGCCGGCACCGACGGCGCGCGCGAAGCGAGCGCCACGCTGGCGGGCGGGAACGAC
Organism: Thauera sp.; assembly: GCA_040275625.1. Taxonomy (GTDB): domain Bacteria; phylum Pseudomonadota; class Gammaproteobacteria; order Burkholderiales; family Rhodocyclaceae; genus Thauera. Next base: position 1,706 of record JBEOKH010000554.1, read on the forward strand.
CGCCTGCGCTACAGCGTGACTGCAGGACACGAGCGCAGCGACGGCTTCAACGCGCGCCCTGACTCGCTGACTGCCCATGATCGTGACGACGACGGCTTCCGCCAGGACTACCTGAGCGCCTCGCTGGCGCTGGATCTGGGCGGCAACGACGAGCTCGGCGCCAGCGTGCTGTACTCCGACATGCGCAACTGGTATGACGCGGCGGAGTCCTTCGATTCCTACCTCGACAAGCGGGCGGAATCCTACGGGTTGCATCTGCGCAAGCAGCACACGGCCGACTGGACGAGCACGCTGCGCTTCGGCCACAGCGTCGACGCCCTCGACAGTCAGCCCAGCGCGACGATGCAGTCGCGCTTCGACACCACGCAGCGCCAGTTGAGCTGGCAGCACGACATCGCGCTGGGTGGCGGCTCGTTGATGGCCGCCTACGAGTTCCTGCAGCAGCGCGTGCAGACCACGGCCGACTACGAGAAAACCCGCCGCCACATCAACGCCCTCCTGCTCGGCTGGGGTGGCGAGTTCGACCGTCACAACGTGCAGCTCAACGCCCGTCACGACCGCAACTCGCAGTTCGGCAGCAAGACTACCGGCACCGCGGCCTACGGCTACCGCCTCACGCCGGAATGGCGCGCACACGCCAGTATCGGCACCGCGTTCAAGGCGCCGACCTTCAACGACCTCTATTACCCGGTCGAGTGCTATGGCGATTGGGGTTGCTTCGGCGGCAACGCTGCGCTGGAGCCCGAGGAGGCGATCAACCGCGAGCTTGGCCTGGCCTGGGAGCGCAATGGCGTCAGCTTCGATCTGACCTATTTCAACAACCGCATCAAGAACCTGATCGACTGGAGCAGCGGGATCGCGTCCAACGTCGGGCGCGCGAACATCGAGGGCATCGAGGCGAGCATGTCGGCGATGTTTGGCGACTATCGGGTGCGCGCCAGCGTCGACCTGCTCGATGCCGAGGACGACGAGTCCGGTGACGAACTAGGCCGCCGCGCACGGATCGGCGGCGCCCTTGCCGTCGAGCGCACGGTGGGCGTGTGGACCTGGGGCATGGAGTGGAACGGCCAGGGGCGGCGCTATGATCGTGTGCCCAACGACGACGCCGGCCGGATGGGCGGCTATGGCCTGATGGACGCTTATGTCCATTACGCGATGGCGCGCGACTGGAGCGTGGAAGTGCGCGCCAACAACCTGCTCGACAAGGACTATGAGCTTGCCAAGGACTTCGGGACCCAGGGCCGCAGCGCCTTCGTGGCGCTGCGCTACGCGATGCACTGATCGCCGATGTCCGCCGTCGCGTTGCGCGGGGAGTCGCGCGTGAGTCCGGCCATGCGGCGCAGGCGTTCGCCGCTGGCGATCGCCGCGGTCGCCATCTTCAG
>JBEOKH010000555.1:0-4798 GCA_040275625.1 Thauera sp.
GGGCTGCCGCTCCTGCTGCCGGTAGCCAGCGCGGTGCTGGTGTGTGCCTGGCTGGTGGCGAGCGACGACCTCTCGCAGGCGCGGCTGATCCCGCTCGTACCCGCGGTCGCGCTGCTCGCCGCCGCCGGTGTGCCGACGCTGCGCCGCGGTGCGGCGAGTGCGCTGGACTGGTTCTCGCTGATGAGCCTGGCCCTGTTCGGCATGCTGGTATGGCTGGGCTGGAGCGCCCAGGTGGCCGGCTGGCCGACCGGCCTCGCCCGCCACGTGGCACGCAACGCGCCCGACTTCGTGGTTCCCGACGCCGATTTCCGGCTGGTCGCCGGCCTCGCCATCAGCGCGCTGTGGATCCTGATCGTCGCCCGCCTGCCGCGCTCGCCGTCACGCGCACCGGCGAACTGGGCGATCGGGCTGGTTATGCTGTGGAGCCTCGCGGTTGTGCTGCTGATGCCCTGGTTCGACCACGGTCGCAGTTACCGTACGGTGGTGGCGTCGCTCGACATCGCCGTGCGTGGCGAGCGCGGCGAGAAGGCGCAGACCTGCATCGCCACCACCGGGCTGCCCGACGGGCTGCGCAGCTCGATGGACTACTTCGCCGCGCTGCGCGTGCGCAAGGTCAGCGCCGACGCCACGCCCTGCCCGCTGCTGCTGGTACACGCGGAGCGCCGCGGGCACGCGAGCGAACTCGCGCCCGAATGGGAAACCGTCTGGGAGTACCGCCGCGGCGCCGGCAAACGCCAGGAAACCTTTCGCCTGTTGCGCCGCGCCGGGCGCTGAGCCCCTCGGCGCCGGACTTACGCGAGGCGCAGGAAATGCTCGCGGTAGTGACGCAGCTCGGCGATCGATTCGTGGATGTCGGCGAGCGCGGTGTGACTGCCCACCTTCTTCACCCCCGCATACACCTCGGGACGCCAGCGCTTCGCAAGCTCTTTCAGCGTCGAAACGTCCAGGTTGCGATAGTGGAACCACGCTTCGAGTTCCGGCATCCAGCGTGCAAGGAAGCGGCGGTCCTGGCACACCGAGTTGCCGCACATCGGCGAGGTGCGCGCCGGGACCCATTCCTTCAGGAAGCCGAGCATCTGCGCCTCGGCCTCTGCCTCCGACACGGTGGAGGCGCGCACGCGCCCGCTCAGCCCCGACTTGCCGTGGGTGTTGCGGTTCCATTCATCCATCGCATCGAGCACGCTGTCGGGCTGATGCACGGTGATCACCGGCGCCTCAGCGATCACCTGCAACGATTCGTCGGTCAACACAAGCGCCATCTCGATGATGCGGTCGCGATCAGGTTCGAGGCCGGTCATCTCCATGTCCAGCCATATCAGCGTATTCGGGTCCTGTGCCATAATCCACCGCCCTGTTCGGGCGCCTTTCCGGGAAACGTAGAGGGCGCGATTGTGTCACAGATCCTGTGGCCCCCTCGCGCCGGTACCTGCCCCTTCGAGACCCCCATCACGGATATGACCCCGCGGCGGTACCGGGGCCGACGCGGCGCTGCCGCAGGCGGCCGCACCCATCCACCCTGTTCCGCACCGCAATGAACGCCCTCACCCTGCTTTTCCTCGCTTTCCTGGCCAGCGGCGCCCTCGTCGGCGTGGCGCTGCTGCGGCGCAATGTGCGCCATGTGCAGGCACACCGTGACGCCGTGCCCGCAGCTTTCGCCGCCTCCATTCCGCTCGCTTCGCACCAGCGCGCGGCCGACTACACCGTCGCGCGTGCCGGCCTGTCCGGCGTGCACATCGTGGCGAACGCCGCCTACGTGCTCGTGCTGACCCTCGGTGGCGGCCTGCAGGCGGTACACGACGCCTGGGCCGCAGTAATGGCGCCGGGAAGTCTTGCCCACGGCGTCGCCCTGCTGGCCACCCTCGGCGTGCTCGGCTGGCTCTTCGAGTTGCCCTTCGTGCTCGTGCGCACCTTCGTGATCGAGAAGAAGTTCGGCTTCAACCGCATGACGCCGCGCCTGTTCGTCGCCGACAGCGCGCGCGAGGCCGCGCTCGGCGCGCTGATCGGCCTGCCCTTGCTCGCGTTGGTGCTGTGGCTGACGCAGTCGATGGGCAAGCTGTGGTGGCTGTGGGTGTGGGCGTTCTGGCTCGGCTTCAACCTGCTCGTGATGCTGGTGTGGCCGACCTTCATCGCGCCGCTCTTCAACGACTTCACGCCGCTCGCCGACGCCGCGCTGAAGGCGCGCGTCGAGGCCCTGCTCGCGCGCTGCGGCTTTCGCGCCAAAGGCCTCTTCGTGATGGACGGCTCGCGCCGCTCGGCCCATGGCAACGCCTATTTCACCGGGCTGGGCGCAGCCAAGCGCATCGTGTTCTTCGACACCCTGCTCGACAAACTCGACGCCGACGAGGTCGAGGCGGTGCTCGCCCACGAACTCGGCCACTTCCGCCATCACCACCTGTTCCGCCGCCTCGCCTTCCTCGCCCCGGCCAGCCTGGGCCTGCTCGCCCTGCTCGGCTGGCTGATGCAACAGCCGTGGTTCTTCACCGGGCTGGGCATGCAGGCGACCGACGTGGCGAGCGCACTGGCGCTGTTCATGCTCGCGCTGCCGGTGTTCGCGTTTCCGCTCGCCCCGGCCCTGAGCCACTGGTCACGCAAGCACGAATACGAGGCCGACCACTACGCGGCGCAGCAGGCCGATGCGGGCAAGCTGGCGAGCGCGCTGGTCAAGCTCTACCGCGACAACGCGGCCACGCTGACTCCAGATCCCCTGTATTCGCGCTTCCACGATTCGCACCCGCCGGCGGCATTGCGCATCGCCCGCCTGCAGGCGCTGCAGCGGTGAGCGGGATGAGGAAGCGCACCCACGCCGGCCCGTTGCCGACCACGCACACCGCCGGTCTGGTGGTCGCTGCCTTCGGTCGTCACTACGAGGTCGACACCGCCGGCGGCCGCCTGCGCTGCTACCCGCGCGGCAAGAAGAGCAGCTACGCCTGCGGCGACGAGATCGAGGTCGTCCCCGGCGGCCACGACCAGGGCGTGATCGAGACCCTGCATCCGCGTCGCAACCTGCTGTGGCGCTCGGACGCGTTCCGCGAAAAGCTGATCGCCTCCAACCTGAGCCACCTGGTGATCGTGGTCGCCACCGAACCTGGCTTTTCCGACCTGCTGGTGTCGCGCTGCATCGCCGCTGCCGAGAGCCAGGACATCACCCCGCTGATTGTGCTCAACAAGGCCGACCTTGCCGACCGCCTGGCTGGCGCACGCGCTCAGCTCGCGCCCTTCCGCACCCTCGGTTACGAAGTCCTGGAAGTGTCCGCGCTGCACGGTGCCGACACCCTGCGCAAACGGCTGGCGGGGCTGCAGGCGATCTTCGTCGGCCAGTCGGGGATGGGCAAATCTACGCTGACCAACGCGATCGTGCCCGAAGCCCACGCCGCCACCCGCGAGATTTCCGATGCGCTCGACTCGGGCAAGCACACCACCACCTTCGCCCGCCTCTACCCCCTGCCGGTGGCCGCCGACGAAGCGCGCGGCGGCTGGCTGATCGACAGCCCCGGCCTGCAGGTGTTCGGGCTCGCCCATCTGTCGGCCGATGATCTCGCCGAGGCCTTCATCGAGCTCCGCCCGCATCTGGGCCGCTGCCGCTTCCGCGACTGCCGCCACGACAACGAGCCGGGCTGCGCGCTGCTCGGCGCTGTGGCTTCGGGCGCAATCCACCCGCGGCGCTGGGAGCACTACCGTGCGATCCGCAGCGAGATCGCCGAGGCGCGCCGCCTCAACCCGGGCTGGTAAGCACGGCGGGCGCCTGCCCGCCGGCGAGCAGAAAGTCGCGCACCACCGCAATCTGCGCCGGATCCATCAGCATTGGTGCATGGCCCACGGCAGCGAACTCCACCGTGCGCGCGCACGGCCCGCGCACGGCCATCGCAGCGAAGGTCGCCGGCTCGAGCAGGTCGGAGTCGGCGCCGCGCAAGGCCAGGGTCGGGCAGCGCACACCGTCGTACACCGGCCACAGGTCGATGTCGGCGATGATCGGCGTGCTGCGAAAGGCGTCGCCGAGTCCGGGGTCGTACACCATCGCGAAGCCGCCTTCGGCATCGTCCATCGCGCGCACTGAATACTCGGTGAGATGCCGCCACTGCGCCGCGCTGAGCGCACCGAAGGGCGCGCCCACCTCGCGGATGTAGGCTTCCGCCGCGGCGAAATCGGCAAAGCGCGGTGCGCGCCCGACGTACTGGCCGATGCGCTGCAGCGAGATCGCGGTGATGATCGGACCGACATCGTTGAGCACCATGCGGGTGATCGCCGTGCCCGCCTGGCTGGCGAGGATCATGCCGATGATGCCGCCCATCGAGGTACCGACCCAGTGCACTTCTTCCACGTCGAGGCGGGCGATGAGGGTGACCATGTCGGCGACGTACACCGGAAAGCCGTAGTCGGTCTTTACGCCGAGCCAGTCGCTGCGTCCGCGCCCGACCACGTCCGGACACACCACGCGGTAGTGATCGGCGAGCGCGCGCGCGAGGTCGTCGAAGTCGCGTCCGTTGCGGGTGAGCCCGTGCACGCAGATCAGCACGCGCGGATTGTCCGCATCGCCCCATTCGGTGTATGCCATGCGGTGCAGGCCATGCGGGCCGCAGCACTGCACCATGCGGTGGCGCGGAGCGCAGACATTCGAAGCCGGCGCAGAGGGCGTGGCCACCTCCGAAGCCGGGCAGGCCTGAGCGGGCGATAAGGGGGTGGGCGCGGGCAGCGGGGGCGGGCGGAACAGCTTCTTCAGGGTGTCGAGCAGGGACATGAGCGGCAGGTGGAGGGAATTCGACGAGCACCCAGTCTAGCCCGAAGCGCTGGCAAACACTCA
>JBEOKH010000556.1:0-5674 GCA_040275625.1 Thauera sp.
GCTGCGGATGATCGGGGCAGTGCGGGGTGCCGGCGCGCGCGTAGAGCAGGCGCAGATAGTCGTGGATCTCGGTGACAGTGCCGACCGTTGAGCGCGGGTTGTGGCTGGTCGCCTTCTGCTCGATCGCGATCGCTGGCGACAGGCCCTCGATCAGGTCCACGTCGGGCTTTTCCATCAGCTGCAGGAACTGGCGCGCGTAGGCCGAAAGCGACTCGACGTAGCGGCGCTGGCCCTCGGCGTACAAGGTGTCGAAGGCGAGCGAGGACTTGCCCGAACCCGACAGGCCGGTGATCACGGTCAGCCGGTTGCGTGGCAGGTCAATACTGACGTTCTGCAGGTTGTGGGTGCGGGCGCCGCGGATGCGGATCTGGTCCATGGCTGCGGGGTGGAGGCTGAAGTAAACGCCCGACTATACGCCGGGAACGTAATTCGACGCCAAGCCCCGGAAGCTTCGCCGCGGGGGGGATGCTAGAATCGCGCTCTTTGAAGAAGCCGGTTACCACCAATGTCCGTTCCCGCACGCGACGCCATGACGCGCGAAGAACGCCGCGCCGGCATGGGCCTGGCGGCGATCTTCGCGCTGCGCATGCTCGGCCTGTTCCTGATCCTGCCCGTGTTCGCGGTCCACGCAGCGACCATCCCCGGGGGCGATGACCTGACCCTGGTGGGTCTGGCGATCGGCGCCTACGGCCTCACCCAGGCCTGCCTGCAGATCGCCTATGGCGCAGCCTCCGACCGCTTCGGCCGCAAACCCGTCATCGTCTTCGGCCTGGTGCTGTTTGTGCTGGGCAGCGTGGTCGCGGCGCTCGCCGACGGCATCCACATGATCATCGTCGGTCGCGTGCTGCAGGGCGCGGGGGCGATTTCGGCCGCGGTCACCGCGCTCGCGGCCGACCTCACCCGCGACCAGCACCGCACCAAGGTCATGGCCATGATCGGTTCCTCGATCGGGCTGGTGTTCGCGCTCTCGATGGTGGCGGCGCCGCTGCTCTACGCCGCAGTCGGCATGGACGGCATCTTCTGGCTCACCGCCGTGCTTGCCGCCGGCGCGATCGGCGTGCTGCTGTGGGCGGTGCCGGTCGCCCCCCCGGTGCCGCGCGCCACCGGCCGACTGATCGACGTGGTGCGCGACGGCCAGCTCATGCGGCTCAATTTTGGCGTGTTCGCGCTGCACCTGATCCAGACCTCGATGTGGGTCATGGTGCCCTCGGCACTCGTCGCCAGCGGCGACCTTCCGGTGCCCGAGCACTGGAAGGTCTATCTGCCTGCGGTGCTGGTGTCCTTCGTGATCATGGTGCCGGCGGTGATCGTCGCCGAGCGCCACGACAAGCTGAAGCCGGTGTTCAACGCCGCAATCGTGCTGCTCGCCATCGTGCAGATCGGGCTGTGGCTTTTTGGTGACGGGTTGATACCATTGGCATTGCTGCTGACGTTATTCTTCGTCGCCTTCAACGTGCTCGAGGCCACCCAGCCGTCGTGGATCTCGCGCATCGCGCCGCCTAGCTCGAAGGGTACGGCGCTGGGTGTCTACAACACGCTGCAGTCGATCGGGCTGTTCCTCGGCGGGCTGCTCGGCGGCTGGCTGGGCAAGAGCTACGGACCGGCTGCAGTGAGCCTGTTCTGTACCGCGCTCGCGCTGGCCTGGCTCGCGCTTTCGAGCACGATGAAACCGCCACCGCTGCGCGTGGCACCGGCCGCCGCGCCGCGCTGAGTTTCACCACCCTACAGGCCTGCGGCGCATGGTGCGTCGCAGGCAAACGCATGCAAAGGAGAAACGGATGGCCTCCGTCAATAAAGTGATCCTGATCGGCAACCTCGGCGCCGATCCGGAAAGCCGCTTCGCCCCGTCCGGCGACGCGATCTGCAATATCCGCCTGGCCACCACCGAGACCTGGCGTGACAAGAGCACCGGTGAGCGCCGCGAGGCGACCGAATGGCACCGGGTCGCGTTCTTCGGCAAGCTCGCCGAGATCGCCGGACAGTACCTGCGCAAGGGCAGCCAGGTGTACATCGAGGGCAGTCTGCGCACCCGCAAGTGGCAGGACAAGGACGGCCAGGATCGCTACACCACCGAGATCCGCGCCGACGAGATGAAGATGCTCGGCCGCCGCGAGGGTGGCGACGCGCCGATGCGCGGCGGCGACAGCGGCTGGGAGGGGGGCGGTGCACAGCCCACGCCGGCCCGTCCGCAGCCTCCGGCGCAGCGCGCGCAGCCGCAGTCCGCACCGCCGGCGCAGGCGGGCGGTTTCGGCGATTTCGACGACGACATCCCGTTCTGACGGGTTTGCGGGTGCGCCATGCGTGCGCGCCTGCCACGCGCTCCGGTGATTGGCGTCATGGCGCGTTCCCCGGGCGAAGACAACAGCACGCCGGCAGCGGACCGGCACGGGAAAGAGGGACGATGAACGATCTGATCAGCTACGGCGACGGCGTGCACGCGATCGACTCCGGCTATGGCCGGCCGCAGCTCGCCGCAATTCACGTGATCGTGCATGACGGGCGTGCCGCGATCGTGGACACCGCGAGCAACGGCTCGGTGCCACGCATCCTCGGTGCGCTGGCTGCGCTCGGCGTCGCCCCCGAGGCGGTCGACTGGGTGATGCTGACCCACATCCACCTCGATCACGCCGGCGGCGCCGGCAGCCTGATGTGTGCGCTGCCGCAAGCCAGGCTGGTGGTACATCCGCGCGGGGTGCGGCACATGATCGACCCGACCAGGCTGTGGGAGGGTACCTGTGCCGTGTATGGCCCCGAGCAGGCTTTCACGCTCTACGGCCAACTCGTGCCGGTGCCGGCCGAGCGCATCGTGCCCGCCACCGACGGCCTCGAAGTGCATCTGGGCAGCCGCACGCTGAGGGTGTTCGACACCCCGGGGCACGCCCTCCATCACATCTGCATCTGGGACTCGGTCGCACGTGCCTTCTTTACCGGCGACACCTTCGGCCTGTCCTATCGCGAGCTCGACGCCGACGGTCGTGCCTTCGTGGTGCCGACCACCACACCGACCCAGTTCGATCCCGAAGCCATGCACTTCTCCATCGACCGCATGCTGGCGATGCAGCCGCAGGCGATGTACCTCACTCACTACAGCCGCGTCACCGACGTCGAACGCCTCGGCGCCGACCTGCACCGACTGATCGACACCATGGTGGCGGTGGCCGAGGCCGCGCGCGGCAGCGGGGTGGCGCGCCACGTCGAGATCCTCGCCGGTCTGGAGCAGATCGTGCGCGAGGAGGCTGCGCGCCAGAGCTGGGCGCTTGGCGAGGACGAGACCCTGGAGCTGCTGCGCATGGATCTCGAACTCAACGCGCAGGGCCTGGGCGTGTGGCTGGACGGGCGCAAGACTCCCGCTCGCGCCGGTGCCTGATGAGTCCTTGCCGATGAGCGCTGGCACCGACCGCGCGCGCCGTTTCGGCGGCATTGACCGCTTGTATGGCGCCGGGTCTGCCGATCGCCTCGCCGCTGTGCACGCCTGCGTGATCGGCATCGGTGGCGTCGGCTCCTGGGCGGCCGAGGCGCTCGCGCGCAGCGGCGTTGGCCGCATGACGCTGATTGACCTCGATCACGTCGCCGAGTCCAACATCAACCGCCAGGCTCACGCCGTCGAGAACACCCTCGGCATGGCCAAGGTCGGCGCGATGGCGGCGCGCATCGCCGCGATCGATCCGCACTGCCGGGTCGATACGGTCGAAGATTTCCTCACCGCGGAGAACGCAGACGAACTGCTCCAGGGCTTCGACGTGGTGATCGACGCCATCGACAATGTCCGTGCCAAGGTTGCGATCGCGGTGGCCTGCCGCGAACGGCGGCTGCCCCTGGTGATGGCGGGCGGTGCGGGTGGCAAGCGCGACCCCTCGCGGATCGGCGTCGATGACCTCGCGCGCACCCTGCAGGACCCGCTGCTCGCCAAGGTGCGCGCCCGCCTGCGCAAAGAGCACGGGTTCACCCGCGACCCGAAGAAGAAGTTCGGTATCGAAGCGGTGTTCTCCGCTGAACCGTTGCGTTTTCCCGCGGTCGATGCCTGCGATGCGGCCCACGGTGGTGTCGCGTCTGCGCCGCAGGGGCTGGCCTGCGCCGGCTACGGCTCAAGCATGGCGATGACCGCCAGCGTCGGCCTGCTGTGCGCGGCGCGTGCGCTCGAACAACTGCTGCGCGCCGAGTCTTCCACCCCTCGCGCCACACTCCCGGAGAACACCGCATGAACGCAGTTCCGCAGTCCGATTCCGCGCTCGTCCTGTTTGGCCACGGCGCTCGCGATCCTGAATGGGCGGGCCCGATGCGGCGCATCCGCGACACCGTGTGTGCGCGTGCCGGGGCGCCGCGGGTCGCGCTCGCCTTTCTCGAGTTCATGGCGCCGACCCTGCCCGAAGCGATCGCCACGCTGGTCGCAGAGGGCGCGCGACGGGTGGCGGTGGTGCCGATCTTCCTCGCCCAGGGCGGCCACCTCAAGCGCGACCTGCCGGTGCTGCTCGACGAGGCGCGCGCAGCACACCCGGGGTGTGAGATCACGCTCGCCACCGCTGCAGGGGAGGCCGATCCGGTGGTCGGCGCGATGGCGGATTACGCGCTCGCCTGCCTGCGCTGACTGTGCGCGGCTCGCGGCTCCCCGACGCAAGGCTTGCCGTGGGAAGCGGCGCAGTCGCAGCAGACCTTCTTGACGTGTTTAGCGCCTTGGGGGCGCCGCTGCGGGTGGGGGCGCCGTAAACCCTCGCGGCTTCCGCCGCTCCTACAGGAAAGCCCTGCGGTCGGTCCCCGCTGCCACGGTCCGGGACCTGGCATCACTTCTCGAAGGGAGTCTTTGCCGCGGGCCCGCCGCCGCCCCGGCTCCAACATCGTTGCGGATCCTGCCGCAGCCCCGGGCCCCGCCGCCTCCAAACCCCGCCGCCTCCAAACCGCGACATGGCTTGGGCCCGCTGTAGGAGCGGCGGAAGCCGCGAGCCTTTCCCGCGTTTCCCGCCCCGGTCGGGCGCCCGTTGCGCGCGGCGCGCCCACGGTGGGCGGCAGTCGGTTCTTCACGGCCTTTAATATAATAATATACTTATAAACATGAGACTGATCATGATCCCGCCTCTTGCGCGCATCGCAATCATTCTGCTCGCCGCCGCGCTCGCCGTCGGCGGCGCTACCGTGCACGCAGAGGTCGCGACCGTCCGTGTCGAGGCGCGCACGATCGCGCCTGCCGTCACTGCCGAGGCTACCATCGAGGCCGTGCGCCAATCCACGCTTGCGGCGCAGATGCCCGGTCGTGTGCTCGAGCTCGCGGCCGATGCGGGCGACCGGGTGCGCATCGGGCAGGTGCTGGCGAGGATCGATCCTGCCGCGGCCGCCGCTGCGGTCGCGGCCGCAAACGCGGGCATCGCCCAGGCGCAGACGGCGCTTGCCAACGCCCGTGCGGAATACGCACGCGCGCGCAGCCTGGTCGAGCGCAAGTTCCTCAGTCAGTCGGCGCTCGATGGCGCACGCACCCAGTTCGAGGCCGCCGAGGCGCAACTGCGTGCAGCGCAGGCGCAGCGCGAGCAGCTCGCCACCGTGCAGGGCTATGCGACGGTTGCCTCGCCGCTTGACGGGCTGGTTGCCAGCCGCCACATCGAAGCCGGCGAAATGGCCCAGCCCGGGCGCAACCTGCTCACCGTCTACGACCCCGCGCAGATGCGCGCGGTGGTCGACCTCGCGC
>JBEOKH010000557.1:0-18252 GCA_040275625.1 Thauera sp.
CTGCGGTCGAGCACCGCCGCTGGAGCGCCCGTGCCGCTGTCTGCGGGCGGCAGGTTCGTGCAGCCGGCGAGCGCGCCGACGAGGCTGAACATGCCGGCGAGGGCGGCAAGCGCGGGCGGTCGGCGCTTAGACATGGGGAAGCTCGATGCGGAAATGGGCGCCCTGTGCAGCGGGCAGCACCTGCACGCTGCCGCCGTGGGCGGTGATGAATTCGCGCACGATCGCCAGGCCGATGCCGCTGCCCTGGGCAGGGCCTGGGGCACGCCGACTGCCCTGGAAAAAAGGGTCGAAGATGGCCTCGAGTTCGTCCGTGGCGATGCCGGGGCCTTCGTCCATGAAGTCGATGCGCACGCCCCCGGAATGGACGACGATGGCGACGCGGACGCGCCCGCCCTGCGGGCTGAAGGCGATGGCGTTGGCGAGCAGGTTGGAGAAGGCGATGCGCAGCTTGACGGCGTCGGCGTGGATGATCGGGCCGGTTCCGCCGATGTCGATCGCGACGCCGCGCGCGTGCGCCGGGAGCCGATGCTCGTCGGCGGCCTCGCGCAGGAGCGCGGCGAGCGGCGTGGGCTGCAGATCCAGCCTGCGCGCGTCGAATTGGCTGGCGTTGTAGCGCAGCAGTTGTTCGATGCGCGCCTGCAGCGTGCGTGCGCCGTGGTCGAGGATGCGCGTCACCTCGCGCTGGTCGGCGTTGAGCTGCCCAGGCACGTCGTCGGCGAGCAGCGCCACGCCTTCGCGGATCGAGGCCAGTGGCGTCTTGAGCTCGTGCGAGACGTGACGCAGTACGCGGTTGCGGTTCGCCTCGAGCTCGGCGAGGCGCAGGCGCAGCCAGTCGAGGCGCTCGCCGAGCTGGCGCAGGTCGGCCGGGCCGTCGATACGGATCGGTTCGGCGAGCCGGTTGTCGCCGAGCCTGGCGATCGCGTGCTCGATCCGCGCGAGCGGACGCAGCAGCCACCAGCCACTCGCTGCGGCGAGTGCGGCGGCGAGGATGATAGCGCCGAGGATCTGCGCCGAGACGCGGGCGCGCTCGTTCTCGAGCGCGTGCACAACCGTCTGGTGCCGCGCCGCCTGCGCGGCCCGCACCGCGTCCGCGAGCGTGGTGACGGTCCGGGACAAGCGCTGGAACTCGGCATCGATGGGCTCCTCCGGACCCGCCGCGCCCGCGGCCGCGCCGGGGATGGGCATCGAATTGCGCGCCTTGTTCTCGAGGCGCGATCGAATGCGCTGCGCGCTCGTGCGCCAGCCGTTGGCCGCGGCGCCGAGCGCAGGGTCGGCGGCCGTCAGTCGCGCCAGCACGCCGAGCGCATCCTCGAGCGTCGCCTCGAAGCGCTCGGCCAGCGCGGGATTGCCGAGGACGATGAACTGGCGGGCGCTGCGTTCCAGGCTCACCGTGCGCTCGCCGAGTTCGCGCGCCGCCGCACTGAGCACGAGGGCGTCGTGATTGTCGTCCTGGATGGCGCGCGCGATCGCTTCGAGGCCAAGCCAGCCGCTGGCAGCTGCGGCGGCCAGGGTGCCCGCGACAAGCAGGAAGCTCGCCACCAGCGTGCTGCGAAACGAAGGGCGGGGCATGTCGGTGCGTCGGGGGAGGGGAGCAGGCAAGCCAGTAAGTTTAGGTGGCCGCGCGCAGACACATGGTGGAGGAAGTGCAAGACGAAGTAAGTGCGCGCCGTGGCCGGTGGCCGTCGCTGTCGGGCGACAGTGAAAAAGGCCTGCAGAACAAGGCGCTGCAGGCTGGTGCAGGAAATCTGTCGGGATGCGGCGACAGTCATGCGCGGGGAGCCCGCCGGATTGCGCCTCGCGGGTGTCGGCAGGGCCACGCAAGGCCTTGTTTCTGCTGATGAACGCATTGGCTGGCATGGGTCTTGCTGAAGAGTGGGCAGAGCGCAGTGACCGGTCTGCGCAAGGTCCGAGGAGAAAGTATGTTCAACAAGCCCAATCTGTTCCACAAGAGCGCCGAAACCCCCACCCTGCGCAATGGCCAGCGTCCGCCCGGGGGCGCTGCAGCCACTCCCGGCACGCTGGCCGCCGATGCACCCGTTGCCGGCGCGGCAGCTGCGAACGCGGCGCAGAAGCCTGCACGGCCAGCGAATGCGACTGCCGTGGACACCGTGCCCGCGGCCGGGCCGATGGCGGGCGGGACCAGCGAGAGCCGCCTCATCGTTGGCCCGGAGGTCAAGCTCAAGGGTGCGGAGATCCTCGACTGCGATACGCTGGTGGTCGAAGGCCGGGTCGAGGCGACGATGGACAGCCGCGTGCTGAAGATCGCCGAGAAGGGGGCCTACAAGGGCACTGTCGGCATCGACATCGCCGAGATCCATGGTCACTTCGAGGGCGAGCTCACCGCGCGCCAGCAATTGGTGATCCACGCGACCGGTCGGGTCGGCGGCAAGATCCGCTACGGCAAGATCCTGATCGAGGAGGGCGGAGAGTTGTCCGGCGATGTGCACTCGCTGAGTGCTGCGGCCAAGGAGCTGCGCGCGGTGGACGACAAGCCACAGGTGCCGCGGGTGCTGGCCGCGGTGGCGGGCTGAGACGGTGGCGAGGGAACATATCCCGCCGTGGTTGCGGGCTTGCCCGCGAATGCAGCGGCCGCGCCGGCGATGTGTGCGGTCAGGTCTGCGCCCGGATCTGGCCGCGTCTCCGGGTTCCGCGCCGCCGGGCGGTGAGCCTTCGGGGCGTCCCGGGTCGGTGATCTTCGCCTGGTTCGGCGCCGTTCAGGGTTCAGCGCGCGGTCGTGGCGGCGCGCGCTCGCGCTTCGCTCGCGGCAGCAAGCTGCTGCGGTGCCCAGCCCCAGTGCCTTTCCCAGGCGGAGCGTACGAGGTTGGGGTATTGCGGCTTGCCCAGGCTGCCGTTGTAGCGGCCTAGCGCGCGGTAGAGGTCGCCCTTCTCGATGTCGAGGTAGTGGCGCAGGATGTTGCAGCCGTAGCGCAGGTTGGTGCGCATGTGGAAAAGGTTGTCGTCCTCACGGCCGATGACCTTGATCCAGAATGGCATCACCTGCATGTAGCCGCGCGCGCCCGCCGTGGACAGCGCGTACTTGCGGAAGGCGCTCTCGACCTGGATCAGGCCGAGCACCATCTGTGGGTCCAGCCCGGCGCGCGTGGCCTCGTAGTGGATGGTGGTGAGGAGCTCCTTGCGGTAGGCCTCGTCCGGGATGCGTTTTTGCAGCCGGCGCGACATCTCGGCCAGCCACTGCGCGCGTTCGCCGGCGTCGGGAATCGGCAGCATCGGTGCCGCTGCATCACTGACCGCGGCGTGGAGCGCAGCGCGCACGCTCGCCGCCATCGGTTCGTACTGCTGCGCGCCAGCCTGCGCACCGCCGGCCGCAAGCGCCAATGCGCAGGCGGCGACGAGGAGAAGGAGCGGGGCGGGCAGGCAAGGCATGGCGTTGGCGCGTGACGATTCAGGCGCTCAGTCCGCCTGCAGGCGCTCGAGCACGTGGCCGAGGACCTCGCCCGCCGGCAGCTTGGCGGCCTCGCTGTCACGCCGGCCCTGGTATTCGACCAGGCCCTCCTTCAGGCCTCGGTCGCCGATGGTGACGCGGTGCGGTACGCCGATCAGCTCCCAGTCGGCGAACATCACGCCCGGGCGCTCGTCGCGGTCGTCGACGATGACATCGACGCCGGCGGTGATGAGCGCGTCGTAAAGTGTGTGCGCCGCGTCGCGCACGGCCTCGGATTTGCTCCAGCCGACCGGGCAGATCACCACTTCGAAGGGCGCGATCGCGCGCGGCCAGATGATGCCGCGGGCGTCGTGGTTCTGCTCGATCGCGGCGCCCAGGATGCGGGTGACGCCGATGCCGTAGCAGCCCATCTCGAAATGCTTGGGCTTGCCGTCCTCGTCGAGGAAGGTGGCGTTCATCGCCTTCGAGTACTTGGTGCCGAGGTAGAACACGTGGCCGACCTCGATGCCGCGCTGGATGGCGAGCACGCCACGGCCGTCCGGGCTGGGGTCGCCCTCGACCACGTCGCGGATGTCGGCCACCAGATCGGGCTCGGGCAGGTCGCGGCCCCAGTTGACGCCGGTGAAGTGGAAATCCTCGGCGTTGGCGCCGCAGATGAAGTCGGCCATGCGCGCGACGCTGCGGTCGGCAATGACCTTTACCGGCTTGTTGAGCCCGATCGGGCCGAGGTAGCCCGGCTTGCAACCGAAGTGCCCGGCGATCTCGGCCTCGGTGGCGAAGCGGAAGCCGGCCTTGAGCCCTTCCAGCTTGCCCGCCTTGACCTCGTTCAACGCATGGTCGCCGCGCACCAGCAGCAGCCACACGGTGACGCCGGCGGCATTGCCCTTCTCATCGACATCGTCGGTGGCGAGCACGAGCGATTTCACTGTGGTCGCCAGCGGCACGTCGAGGAGGTCGGCGACGTCGGCGCAGGTGGCCTTGCCCGGCGTGGGGGTCTTCTCCAGGGGCCTGGCGGGCTCGGCGCGACGCGCGAGCAGCGAGACGGCTTCGGCCAGCTCGATGTTGGCGGCGTAGTCGGAGTCGGGGCAATAGACGATGGCATCTTCGCCGGTGTCGGCGATGACCTGGAATTCGTGCGAGCGATCGCCGCCGATGGCGCCCGTGTCGGCCGCCACCGCGCGGTACTCGAGGCCGAGGCGGTCGAAGATGCGCTTGTAGGCGGCGAACATGATGTCGTAGCTGCGCCCGGCGGCCTCTTCGCTGCGGTCGAAGGAGTAGGCGTCCTTCATGGTGAACTCGCGCCCGCGCATCACGCCGAAGCGCGGCCGGCGCTCGTCGCGGAACTTGGTCTGGATCTGGTAGAAGTTCTTCGGGAGCTGGCGGTAGCTCTTCAACTCCTGACGCGCGATGTCGGTGACGACTTCCTCTGAAGTAGGCTGGAGCGCGAAGTCGCGTTCATGGCGGTCCTTCAGGCGCAGCATCTCGGCGCCCATCTTGTCCCAGCGCCCGGTTTCCTGCCACAGCTCGGCGGGCTGGACCAGCGGCATGATCAGCTCCATCGCGCCGGCGCGGTTCATCTCCTCGCGGATGATGGTCTCGACCTTGCGGATCGCGCGCAGGCCCATCGGCATGTAGCTGTAGATGCCGGCGGCGGTCTTGCGGATCATGCCGGCGCGCAGCATCAGCTTCTGGCTGACGACCTCGGCGTCGGAGGGGGCTTCCTTGAGGGTGAAGAGATGGAACTGACTGGCGCGCATGAGGATCTTCGACTTTGGGGCGTGATGGGACGTGAGCAAGCCCGCGATTCTAGCGCATGGCATCGGCCCGCAACGCTTCGCGCCCGTCGAGCTTAGTGGATGCGCGCGGATGGTGCGCTTTCAATGCGTGCGCAAGTGTGAAAAAATCGTGACCAATCAACCGAATTTGAAGGTTACTCATGCTTGACCGTGAAGGCTTTCGCCCGAACGTCGGCATCATTCTGGTCAATGCGCGCAACGAGGTGTTCTGGGGCAAGCGTATCCGCGAACATTCCTGGCAGTTTCCCCAAGGTGGCATCAAGCACGGCGAATCGCCCGAGCAGGCCATGTACCGGGAACTCTTCGAGGAAGTCGGTCTGCGCCCGGAGCACGTCAGGATCCTCGGTCGCACGCGCGGCTGGCTGCGCTACGAAGTGCCGAAGCACTGGATCCGGCGCGAGTGGCGCAACACCTACCGCGGACAGAAGCAGATCTGGTTCCTGCTTCGGCTGGTGGGGCGCGACTCGGACGTCTGCCTGCGCGCGAGCACGCATCCGGAATTCGATGCCTGGCGATGGAGCAACTATTGGGTGCCGCTCGATGCGGTGATCGAGTTCAAGCGCCAGGTCTATCAGCTGGCGCTGATCGAACTGGCTCGGATCCTGTTTCGCGTGCGCGGTTTCGAGTTGCCGGAAAGCTACCGCGTGGCCGAGCCGGAGCCTGCGCCCGAGGCTGTGCGGGTGGTGCTCGGCGAGCGCGCGCAGCGGGATGCGATCCGGAGGTAGGCGCAGTCGATGGCCGTTCAACCCTGCAGTGGAGTCCCGACCCCTTGAGTCCGATCCTGAAATGTGTGGTGCGCGCGGGCCTGCTGGCGCTGGCAGGGCTTTCTGCGCCCGCTTTGGCCGCCGTGCTGGTCGAAGCCGATCCCGACTGGAGCGAAGGCGAAGTGAGCATGCCTTCCGCACCACGGGACACCACGCTGCGCGTGATCGACATCGGCACGCCCTCGCCCAACATCTTCCTGGTCGATGAAAGCAGTGTTGGTGTCGGCGCGGATGGCGTCGTGCGCTATACCCTGGTCGTGCGTACACCAGGCGGAGCGGAAAACGTGACCTTCGAGGGCATCCGCTGCGCGACCGGCGAGCATCGCCTCTACGCCAGCGGGCGCAAGGACGGCAGCTGGACGCCGCTGAAGACGAGCGCCTGGTCGCCGATCGTCGATAACGGCTACAACCGCCCGCGTGCGGCGCTCGCGTGGGACTATTTCTGCGACGGCCCGGCCGGTCCGCGGGATCGAGACCACGCGTTGCGGCTGCTGCGGCACAAGCGCGATCCGAACAACCGCTTTGGAACCCATCAATGATCGATCAGGCCATCATCGAATTCGACAAGGCGCTACGCACCATCTTCGCTCCGGCGCGTAGCGTGCGCGCCATGCCCGGCGAGGATCTGCCGGACGCCGAGTTGAGCGAGACCGAGCGCGGGCACGCGGCGGCGCTGATGCGGGTGAATCACGTCGGTGAGGTCTGTGCGCAGGCGCTCTACCAGGGTCAGGCCATCATGTCGCGCGATGCCGCGATCCGCGACACGCTGCGCCAGGCTGCGCAGGAAGAGACCGAGCACCTCGCGTGGACCGAGCGCCGTATTGCGGAGCTGGGTGGGCGCAAGAGCCTGTTCAACCCGCTCTGGTATGGCGGTGCGCTCGCGCTCGGCGTGGTTGCCGGACGCTTCGGCGAGCGCTGGAACCTCGGCTTCCTTGCCGAGACCGAGCGCCAGGTCGAGCACCACCTGAAGGGTCATCTCGACACCTTGCCGGTCGTCGACCGCCGCTCGCGGGCGATCGTCGAGCAGATGAAGGTCGATGAAGCGGAGCACGCCGAAACCGCGGTCCGCCTGGGCGCACACGAATTGCCGGCGCCAGCGAAGGGGGCGATGCGCCTCGCCGCGCGCCTGATGACCACGCTCGCCTATCGTCTCTGAGCATCCCATCACCCGCAAGCGGTGAAAGGCGTTCGCAAAGAAGCAAGCGCTTGCAAGACGTTTTCTAGAGAGAGAGCAGGCATTGCCCACTCCGCGAGGCGCGCCTCAGTCAGCTTCGATCAGCTCGACCTCGTGGATCATCTCGGCGGTCTTGCTGAGCATGATCGAGGCCGAGCAGTATTTTTCGGCCGACAGATGCACGGCGCGCTCGATCGTTTCGCGCTTGAGGTTGCGGCCGGTGATCGTGTAGACGAAGCGGATCCGGGTGAAGACCTTGGGATCGCTTTCCGCGCGCTCGGCTTCCAGGCGTACGCTGCACCCGCGTACGTCGTGCCGGCCGCGCTTGAGGATCAGCACGACGTCGAACGCGGTGCAGCCGCCGGCCCCGGCGAGCAGCAGTTCCATCGGGCGCGGAGCCAGGTTACGGCCGCCAGCGTCGGGCGCGCCGTCCATCGCAAGGAGGTGGCCGGTGCCGGTCTCGGCGATGAAGCTCATGCCGTCGAGCCACTTGATCGTGCATTCCATGTCGTTCTGCTCCCGGGGCCGTCCGCCCGTCGTCGAGGTTGTGTGCCGGAGGGCGATGATCTTACCGCAGCGGAGCCTGAACTCGCTGCATTGCAGTAGGGGATGCCGAGTGTCGTTGCGTCAGCGACTTGCGATCTCGTCCGACGCAAAGCGGCAGGCCCAATTCAATACGGAGGCGTAGTGATGCAGTGCACAAAATATGATTTTGCGTGCGCTGCGGAGCGAATGCCCGGATGGTGATCCTGGCCTGAGCCAGGCGGTTAAGTTGATCTGAAACAATAAGCTGCGCAATGATAAAATTGTGTGATCGAGAAATTAGAAATTTTCTTCCGCAATGCACAAAAATGCCTTGCGCGGGCTTGGGTCGCTATGGATAATCTGCACCAGCCGGATCGCAGACGCAGCAGCCCGCACGACAGAGCCTTCGCGCCGATCCACACGATGTCTCCTCCACCCTCCTCCTTTGGTGTGGATTTAACGCAGTCCGACCGGACTGCGTTTTTTTTGTGCTCGCTCGCGCGGCAGCTTCAATGATTGACATGCAGCGCCTGTTGAAAGTAGAATTTCGAGCTTTCCGTTTGACGGCCATCTCCGAAGGCCCGACAAAGATCGAGGATTCACATGAAGACGTTTTCCGCCAAGCCGCACGAGGTCAAGCGCGACTGGTTCGTTGTCGACGGCACGGACAAGGTGCTTGGCCGTCTCGCTGCCGAAGTCGCCCGCCGCCTGCGCGGTAAGCACAAGGCCATCTACACGCCGCACGTTGATACCGGCGACTTCATCGTCGTGGTCAACGTCGAAAAACTGCGCGTCACCGGTAACAAGGCGCAGGACAAGAAGTACTACCGTCACTCGGGCTACCCGGGCGGTATCTACGAAACCAACTTCACCAAGCTCCAGCAGCGCTTCCCCGAGCGCGTGCTCGAGAAGGCGGTGAAGGGCATGCTGCCGAAGGGCCCGCTGGGCTACGCCATGCTGAAGAAGCTGAAGTGCTACGCGGGTCCGTCGCATCCGCACACCGCTCAGCAGCCGCAACTTCTCGAGATCTGAAGGAGCCGATAGATGGCTGTCACTTACAACTACGGTACCGGTCGCCGCAAGACTGCGGTCGCTCGCGTGTTCATCAAGCCGGGCACCGGCAACATCGTCGTCAACGGCAAGCCGGTCGACGAATTTTTTTCGCGTGAGACTGGTCGCATGATTGTGCGTCAGCCGCTCGTGCTGACCGGTAACGAAGGGCGCTTCGACATCATGGTTAACGTTGTCGGCGGTGGAGAGTCGGGTCAGGCCGGTGCGGTGCGCCATGGCATCACCCGCGCGCTGGTCGATTACGACGCTGCACTCAAGGGTGATCTGCGTACCGCCGGCTTCGTGACCCGCGATGCCCGCGAAGTCGAGCGCAAGAAGGTTGGTCTGCGCAAGGCGCGTCGCGCGAAGCAGTTCTCGAAGCGCTGATTCTTGTGCTGCGTGCAGTACTTGCAAAGCCGCCCCATGGGGCGGCTTTCGTGCTTTCCGGTGTGCCGAGGTCGGGCTGCTGGCGCGGCGGGTGCGCGGCCGTTCCTTGCAGGGCCGGCATGAGCTGCGCGCTTTTCCGGAGCTTCGGTCGCGTGAGGCGTCTCGGTAACGCTTCGTTAACCGTCCCCGCCCGCCGATGGTGAGATAATCCGCGTTCAGTCTTTCGATGCGAGGAGCGAGCATGATCAAGGTTGGAGTCGTTGGCGGGACCGGCTACACGGGCGTCGAACTGTTGCGTCTGCTGGCGCTTCACCCTGGGGTCGAGCTGAGCGCGATCACCTCGCGCGGCGAAGCCGGCATGGCGGTTTCAGACATGTTCCCCAGCCTGCGCAAGCGGGTGAGCCTGAAGTTCGTCACCCCGCAGGATGCCGCCCTCGAGAAGTGCGACGCGGTATTCTTCGCCACCCCCAACGGCATTGCGATGAAGCAGGCCGCCGAGCTCGTGGCGGCTGGCGTGCGCGTGATCGACCTCGCTGCGGACTTCCGCATTCGCGACATTGCCGAATGGCAGAAGTGGTACGGCATGGAACACGCTGCGCCCGAACTCGTCGCCGAGGCGGTTTACGGACTGCCCGAGGTCAATCGCGAACAGATCCGCACCGCGCGCGTGCTCGCCAATCCGGGCTGCTACCCGACCGCCGTCCAGCTCGGCTTCCTGCCGCTGGTCGAGGCGGGACTGGTCGATACCGGTCACCTGATCGCCGACGCCAAGTCGGGGGTATCGGGCGCCGGTCGCAAGGCTGAGGTGCACACGCTGCTGCCCGAGGCGGCAGACAGCTTCAAGGCTTACGGCGTTCCCGGGCATCGCCACCTTCCGGAGATCCGCCAGGGGCTGTCGATCGCGGCCGGACACCAGGTCGGGCTCACTTTCGTGCCGCACCTGACGCCGATGATCCGCGGCATCCATGCCACCCTGTATGGCCGGCTCAAGTCGGGCGCAGATGCGTCCGACCTGCAGGGCCTGTACGAGGAGCGCTACGCCGGAGAGGCCTTCGTTGACGTGATGCCGGCGGGCAGTCATCCCGAGACGCGCTCGGTGCGGGCTTCCAATTTATGCCGCATCGCGGTCCATCGTCCGCAGGGCAGCGACACCGTGGTCGTGCTGTCGGTGATTGACAACCTGGTCAAGGGTGCGGCCGGCCAGGCGGTGCAGAACCTCAATATCATGTTCGGCTTTGATGAGAAATCGGGCCTGAACATCGTGCCAGTGAGCCCCTGACGGAACTCGCGGTCAGGAATACGATCAGATTTTGACGATTGGATCGCGGAAGGCGCATCATCCGCGGTGTCCCCCAGCAGAGGAGAAAACATGAGCGCAGAAGTCGAAACCCCCGAAGTCATGGTCTTTACCGACAGCGCCGCAAACAAGGTGCGCGAGCTGATCGAGGAGGAAGGCAATCCCGAACTCAAACTGCGCGTCTTCGTGTCGGGCGGGGGGTGTTCGGGCTTCCAGTACGGTTTCACTTTCGACGAGGAAGTGAACGATGACGACACCACGTTCGAGAAGAACGGCGTTTCGCTGCTGGTTGATCCGATGAGCTACCAATACCTGGTCGGCGCAGAGATTGACTACACCGAAGGTCTGGAGGGTTCGCAGTTCGTGATCCGCAATCCGAACGCGACCAGCACCTGCGGCTGCGGCTCGTCGTTTACGGTGTGAGCGGGACTGTCGCAAAAAAACGGGGCGCCTTGGCGCCCCGTTTTTTTTTGATCCCGCCTCGCGCTCAGCGTGCGCTGGCGAGCTCGTAGTTGAGCAGCGCGAAGCGCTGGCGCAGGTGCGCGGTGTTGCGCTTGAAGGCGGCGAGCGCCTTGTCGTTGAAGGCGTCCGCCATCGGCAGTGCGACCGTCATCGGGTCGGCGGGAACGTCCTTCAGGCGAACCTCGTAGTGCAGGTGCGGCCCGGTGCACCAGCCGGTGCAGCCGACGTAGCCAATCAGATCGCCCTGGCTGACGGCCTGGCCCTTGCTAAGCCCCTTGGCGAAGCCGTTGAGGTGCGCGTAGTGGGTGGTGATGTCGTTGTGGTGCTTGAGTACGATCAGGTTGCCGAAGCCGCGCTGTGTGCCGATGAACTCGATGGTGGCATCCGACGTCGCCATGATCGGCGTGCCGATCGGGGCCGAAAAGTCGGTGCCGTTGTGGTCGCGCCAGCTGCCGTGGATCGGGTGCAGGCGGCGGCCGAAGTTCGAACTCACCCGTGTGAACTCTAGCGGGGAACGCAGGAAGCCTTGCTGCAGGCTCTCGCCATCATCGCTGTAATACTGTTCCTTGCCACTCGGGCCGCGGTAGAGCACCACCGCATGGCGCTCGCCGTTGTTGATGAATTCGGCTGCGAGGATGCGTCCTGCGCGCACCGGATTGCCGTCCTCATAGACCGCCTCGTAGACGACGTTGAAGCGGTCTCCCTTGCGCAGGTCGGTATGAAAATCGATCCAGGTACCGAAGATCGTCGCGAGCTGCGTCGCGACGTTGTCGGGCAGGCCCGCGGCGTCGGTGGCGCCGAACAGTGAATGGGTGATGGTGCCCGAGCGCATCTCGACCATCATCGTTTGCTCAGTGCCGTCGGATTCGCGCAGCGCGAGCCCGGAGTCGCCGCGCTCGATAACGACGCGCACGCCGGTGTTGCCAACGGGCAGCGAAAAACTGAGCAGGCGCCTGTTGGCCGCTACCACCGCGGTGACCGAGCGGCCGGCGCGCAACTGGCGCAAGGCCTGCCGGCCTGCATCGGAGCCGGAGAGGTACGCGAGCGCCTCGGCGTCGTCAATGCGCAGGCGGTTGAAAAGCGCCTGCAGGGTGTCGCCAGCCTGGATGCGTTCATAGTGAACGAAGGGCAGGCTTTCGCCGCTCGACTCGCGGCTGATTGCGGGTGCGGGCAGGGATTCGACCACGCGCTCCACGAGTAGATCGGCCGGCATGCTGCCCGGGACCACCGCAGTGGCTGCGACCACGCCCAGGAGCGAAATGCCGGTGATACCGGCTGCAACCCAGGTTCGCGGGCGGGAGAGGAGACGGGCCGGCAGATCGGCTAGAATTCGGGTTTTTCTGGCCTTCATGAGCTCGGTGGGTTGGAAAGTGGAAAAAATTTTCCGAAGTGTAGCAAAGTCACGCTCTGGTTCGGCAAAGTAATTTTGGAGAAATTGAATGACCGATGTTCAGGCGGCGATCGACCTCATCAAGCGTGGCGCTGACGCCTTGCTGATCGAGGCCGAACTGATCGAGAAGCTCAAGCGCGGCAAGCCCCTGCGGGTGAAGGCCGGATTCGACCCCACCGCGCCCGATCTCCATCTCGGCCACACCGTGCTGATCAACAAGATGCGCCACTTCCAGGAACTCGGCCACCAGATCCAGTTCCTGATCGGCGACTTCACCGGCATGATCGGCGACCCGAGCGGCAAGAACGCCACTCGCCCGCCGCTGTCGCGTGAGCAGATCATGGAGAACGCCAGGACCTACCAGGACCAGGTGTTCAAGATCCTTGATCCGGAAAAGACCGAGATCTGTTTCAATTCGAGCTGGATGGAGGGCCTGGGGGCGGCCGGCATGATCCGCCTCGCGTCGCAGCAGACGGTGGCGCGCATGCTTGAGCGCGACGACTTCGCGCGGCGCTACGGCAACAACCAGCCGATCGCGATCCACGAGTTCCTCTACCCGCTGTGCCAGGGCTACGATTCGGTGGCGATGAAAGCCGACGTCGAGCTCGGCGGCACCGACCAGCGCTTCAACCTGCTGATGGGCCGCGAGCTGCAGAAACACTACGGGCAGGAGCCGCAATGCGTGGTCATGGTGCCGCTGCTCGAGGGCCTGGACGGCGTGAACAAGATGTCCAAGTCGCTCGGCAATTACATCGGCATCGCCGAGCCGGCGAAGGAGATTTTCGGCAAGACCATGTCGGTGTCTGACACCCTGATGTGGCGCTACTACGAGCTGCTGTCGTTCCGCTCGACCGCCGAGATCGCGCAGCTGCGCGCCGAGGTCGAGGGCGGGCGCAACCCGCGCGACATCAAGGTCATGCTGGCGCAGGAGTTCGTCGCCCGCTTCCACGGCGAGCGTGCGGCCGAAGAGGCGCTCGCCGACTTCGAGGCCCGCTTCCAGCGCAACGCGATCCCCGACGACATCCCGCAGGTCAATGTGAACGTCGGCGCCGACGGCCTGCCGCTGTTCCAGGTGCTCAAGCAGGCCGGGCTCACCGCAACCACATCGGAGGCGATGCGCATGGTGGAGCAGGGCGGGGTGCGCATCAACGGCGAGCGCGCCGAGGACAAGGGCCTGGTGCTGCGCGCCGGCGAGACCGTGGTGCTGCAGGTCGGCAAGCGCAAGTTCGCCTCGGTGGTGCTGCTTTGACCCACAGCCGTTACTGCTGCGGGGCCGGGCGATGAGCGCGGCGGCAGCCTCACGCCCGATCGGCGTGTTCGATTCCGGCGTGGGCGGGCTTACCGTGGTGCGCGCGCTGATGGAGCGCCTGCCGCTGGAGAACATCGTCTATTTCGGTGACACCGCGCGCGTGCCTTACGGCGTGAAGTCGGTCGCCACCATCGAGCATTTCACCGCGCAGATCACCGAGTTCCTGCTCCAGCGCGAGGTGAAGATGCTGATCATCGCCTGCAACACCATGGCCGCGGTTGCCGCCGAGGAGGTGCACCGGCGCGCCGCCGGCATCCCGGTGCTGGACGTGATCGAGGCAGGCGCGCGCGCTGCGGTGGCCGCGTCCACCGGGCTGCGGATCGGCGTGATCGGGACGCCGACCACGATCAACAGCAATGCCTACGCCCGCCGCATGCACGAGCTCGATCCCACGGTGCGGGTGTATTCGCAGGCCTGCCCGCTGTTCGTGCCACTGGTCGAGGAAGGCTGGCTGGACCACGAAGTCACCCGCCTCACCGCACAGGAATACCTGCGCCCGGTGCTCGCCGAGGAGGTCGACAGCCTGGTGCTCGGCTGCACCCACTACCCGCTGCTCAAGCCCTTGCTGCGCGAGGTGGCCGGGCCGCGGGTACGCCTGATCGACTCTGCGCTGACCACCGCGGAACTGGCCGCCGAGTGCCTGCAGCAGGCGGGGCTAGCGCGTACGAGCGGGGGGGCTGCGGACTATCGCTTCGTGGTCAGCGACGTACCATTGCGTTTCCAGACCATCGGCGAGCGTTTTCTGGGGCGTTCGCTGGGGGTGGTGGAGAAGGTCGACTGGTGAGGCTCGGGCCGGGCGCAGTGCGCTCGAACACAAGGACGCTCTGGCGGGTGATTGCTGTCGGCTTGGCGCAAACGCCCGCCACCGGGAATGTTGTCGCGTCTGAACGCAAAGGCTCGCGGCTTGCGCCGCCTCTACGGGAAACCGCGGCCGCCCGTGCTGCCGGTGCGGCGCACGCCGCGAGGGAGTGATCTTGCGCGGCCGATGCCGCTCACGCCGGCCCGCGTGCCACCGGACGGGCCTGATCGGCGCACCACTCACTCCACGATCCGGCGTAGAGCCGTGAGCCAGTGAGCCCGGCCGCCTCCATCGCCAGCAGGTTGACGCAGGCGGTGACGCCCGAACCGCATTGATGCACCACTTGGCGCGGACTGTGGGCGCCGAGCAGGGCGGCGAACTCTTCGCGCAGCAGCGAGGCCTGCTTGAAGCAGCCGCTGGCGTCGAGATTGTCGCGGAAGAAGCGGTTGAGTGCGCCCGGGATGTGCCCGCCGACCGGGTCGAGCACTTCGTTTTCGCCGCGAAAGCGGTCGGGGCTGCGCGCGTCCACCAGCAGCATGTCCGGGCTGCCGAGATGTTGTTGTACGAAGTGCGCGTCGACGCGGTCCGGGCGCAGCGCGAGCGTGTAGGTCGCAGCGCGCGCCACCGGCATGTCGTTGTCCATGCGTTGCCCGGCGGTCATCCAGGCCTGCAGGCCGCCGTCGAGGATCGCCACGCGATGATGGCCGAGCCAGCGCAGCAGCCACCACAGGCGGGCCGCGAACATGCCCCCGGCGTCGTCGTAGGCCACCACCTGGCTGTGATTACCGATGCCGCACGCAGCCAAGCGTGCCGCCAAGCAGGCCGGGTCGGGCAGCGGGTGGCGTCCGTTGGTGCCGGTCCTGGGGCCGGAAAGCTCGGTTTCCAGATCGAGGAAGTAGGCGCCCGGCAGGTGGGCTGTGTCGTAGGCCCGGCGCCCGAAGTTCGCATCGACGAGGTCGGCACGGCAGTCCACCACGACCCAGTCCGGATCACGGATGTGCTGCGCAAGCTCAAGCGCGCCGATCAGCGCGGCATACGAAGCGTTCACTACGCGGCCTCGGTGGCTTCGTCTGCAGCCAGCCAGGCGCGCGCGTCGTCGTCGTCGTCGAACACCTTGACCTCGGCGGTGACGAAGAGCTGCGACACCCAGGCACTCCAGGTCAGCCACTGGTCCTCGGTCAGCACCGCGATGCGCCGGAAATCGCCCGCATGCTGGCGCGAGAACTTGATTTCCTCCCACGCCACGTCCAACGTGAAGCCGGCCATCTGGCGCAGGTCGAAGAGCAGATCCACCGGACCGCTGAACTGGACCCGGTAATTGACCACGTCCTCGAATTCCTTGTAGTCGGCGAGCGTGAACTCGCCGAAGACGACGAGTGAAACCAGCTTGTCGGTGCTCTCGGTGCTGATCATGACAGGCTCCATGGCAGTGGTCGGGGGATGACCCCACTATAGTCCGGACCCTGCCTGCGCTCAATCTGCACCGGCGGGAAGACCGTAACCGCAACCTCCGCAGCGGTCGCGCCGCGCCTACAGGACGTCTGCCTGTTGCGCGACGGCAGCGTCCGTGTGCTGACGCACGGCCTGCCTGCGGGTGGCGAGCGATACCCCGATCGCGCCGGTGACGATCAGCGCCACGCCCGCCCATGAAGAAGCTGGCATCAGCTCGTCCCATAGCAGCATGCCGAACAGGCTGGCGAACACCACGGTGGCGTAGCTCAGGTTGGCCGACACCACGGTGCGGCCGTAGCGGTAGGAGCGCGTCATCGCGAGTTGGGCGAGACCGCCGAAGAGGCCGATGCCGAGCAGGGTGGCGAATCCGGCGGCATCGGGGCGGTGCAACTCGCCGCTCAGCGCCCAGGCCAGCCCCATTGCAGTGGTCATCAGCGAGAACCAGAACACCGTGCGTACCTCGGGCTCGCCAGCGCGGCCGAGCTCGCGCAGGCTTACGTACGCGATGCTCGCCAGCGCGCCCGAGCCGAGGCCGGCCACCGCGCCCAGCCACTGCTCGGGTTGCAGCGTGGGGCGCAGCAGCAGGACCACGCCGGCGAAGCCGGCCAGGATCGCGAGCGAGCCATAACCGTTCAGGCGCTCGCCGAAGACCAGCACCAGCAGCAGCGCGACAAACAGCGGCGAGGTGTAGTTCAGGGTGACCGCAGTGGCCAGCGGCAGCATGCCGATCGCGAAGAAATAACAGCCGAGCGCGATCGAGCCCGACACGCTGCGCGACAGATGCATGCGCCAGTGCGGGGTGCGCAGCGACACGCCGTTCGCCAGCGCCAGCGCGGCCATCATCAGCATGCTGACCAGACCGCGCCAGAACACGGTCTCCCCGGTCGAGAAGGTGTCCGCGGCCAGCTTCACGCACACGCCCATGCAGGCGAACAGGAGGCAGGAGACGATCATCCAGAAGGCGGGCATGGTTTTGTTGCGCTGCAGCGAAAAGCGGCCATTGAACCACATCGCGGCGTTGTCGGGGCGGGCTCGGCGTCGGACCTGCGCCCTCGCGGTACCGCGCCGCGGTGATTGCCCTCGCGCGGCACGGGCGCTAGGCTGACGCCCATGTGCTGTACCCCCGTCACGGAGGTGTCATGGCCTGTCTGCTCGCCCTCGACCAGGGCACCACCAGCTCGCGCGCGATCGTGTTCGACGCCGACGGCCGCGTGCGTGGCGTCGCGCAACAGGCGTTCGCGCAGCACTTTCCCGCGCCCGACCGCGTCGAGCACGATCCGCAGGACATCCTGCGCACCCAGTTCGATTGCGCGCGCGAAGCGCTCGCCAACGCCGGGGTGGCCGCGCACGAGGTGGCGGCGATCGGCATCGCCAACCAGCGTGAGACCACCGTGCTGTGGGAGCGTGCCAGCGGCCGCGCGCTCGCCCCCGCGATCGTGTGGCAGGACCGTCGCACCGCGCCCGAATGCGCGCGCATGCGGGCGCTGGGCTGGGCGGACGAGGTCCGCGCGCGCACCGGACTGGAACTCGATCCTTATTTTTCCGCCACCAAGCTTGCCTGGCTGCTCGACCACCTGCCGGGCGCGCGCGCCCGCGCCGAGCGGGGCGAGCTCGCCTTCGGCACCATCGACAGCTGGCTGGTGTGGCATCTCACCGGTGGTCGCCTGCATGTCACCGATCCGGGCAATGCCTCGCGCACGCTGCTCTTCAACCTGCGTACGCTCGACTGGGACGCGCTGCTGCTCGAGCGCTTCCGCATCCCGCGTGCGCTGCTTCCTCAGGTGGTGCCGAGCAGCGGCGTGTGCGGCGAGACCGAGGCTGCGCTGTTCGGCGCGGCGATTCCGATCGCCGGCATTGGTGGCGACCAGCAGGCGGCCACCTTCGGCCAGGGCTGCCTGGCGCCCGGCATGGCGAAGAACACCTACGGCACCGGCTGTTTCCTGCTGATGAACACGGGCAGTGCTCCGGTCACCTCACACAATCGCCTGCTCGCCACCGTCGGCTGGTCGGGCGTGGAGGGGGGCGTGCGCTATGCACTCGAGGGCAGCGTGTTCATGGGCGGCGCGGTGGTGCAATGGTTGCGCGACGGCCTTGGCCTGGTGAAAAAGGCCGCCGAGGTCGAGGCGCTCGCCGCGAGCGTGGCGGATAGCGGCGGGGTGGTGCTGGTGCCGGCGTTCACCGGATTGGGGGCGCCGCACTGGGATGCGAACGCGCGCGGCACCCTGCTGGGGCTCACCCGCGGCAGCGGCGCTGCGCACATCGCGCGCGCGGCGCTGGAGTCGATCGCGCTGCAGAGCGCCGACCTGGTCGACGCGATGGTGCGCGACGGCGCCGCGCCGCTCGCCGAACTGCGCGTGGACGGCGGCGCGGCGGCCAACGATCTGCTGCTGCAGATGCAGGCCGACCTGCTCGGTGTGCCGGTGCTGCGCCCGCGCCTGCTCGAG
>JBEOKH010000558.1:0-4587 GCA_040275625.1 Thauera sp.
CCCGGCGCGGCTGAAGGCGAGCCGGCGCAGGCCGTAGCCGGTCGCCAGCAGCCAGTCGGTGGCCGACTCGAGCGCCTGCGCGAAGTCGGTGCTCAGGTTGAGCGTGGCCGCGTCGCTGACGTGCTCGGCGAGCGCGCGGCGCACGTCGCGCAGCAGCACGTCACACTGGCGCTCGGCGTTGAGCACCCGCCACAGCGCGGCGACGAACGCCTCGTGGTCCTCGGCGCTGGCGTGGTCGCCGAAACCACGCGCGATCTCGATCGCGCGCACATGGTCCTGCGCCGCGCCGAGCACCGCGTCGGCGAGCAGCTGCATGGTCTGGTGCACCTCGCCGCGCCAGCCCTGGTGGTGATCGGCGGCGATCAGCGAGAGCAGGAAGGCCGCCTCCTCGAGCGCGTCGGCGACGTCGTCGGCGGTCTCCACCAGCTCGGCGAAGGCCTCCCAGCGCGGCCGCGTCTCGGCGCGCGCACGCGCGTCCATCACTAGCTGGTCGGCGCGGCGCTCCCAGTCCTTGGCGCGCTCGGAGAAGGCGCGCGCGGCCTTGCGGTCGCGCTCGTGGCCGTGGGCGAGGCCGTCGCGCAGGCCTTCGGCGAGCGCATGGCAGTACGCCGCGTGCTCGGCGAGCAGATCGAACTCGTCATGGCGCTGCAGGTAGCGCGCGAGCAGCAGGCGGGTGTCGTCGGCGACCAGCGCGAGCGGCTGGCGCTGCTGCAGCGCAGTGACGGCGAGCGTCATGGTCTCGAGCACGAAGGCGCGCGCCTTCTCGGTGCCGAGCACGCAGTCGAGGCGGTCGCCGATGCGGAAGTAGTCCGGCCCCAGCGCCTGCATCGCACCGAACACCAGCGCCTCGGCGCCGGCGGCGAGCCAGGCCATGTGGCCGACGCGCCGGCGCGCCGCCTCGGTGAGGATCGCCACCGCGTCGGTCTTGCCGATGAACAGCTCGAGGCGCTTGCGCGCGCGGTTCCAGTCGATCAGGAACACGATGCGCGCGCCGATGCCTTCGAGCACTGCACACAGCGCGTCCGCGTCGGCGCACGCGAAATCCGCGGTGCCGACGTAGTAGGTGGCGCCGTAGTTGAGCTCGGCGCTGGCGCGCGCCTGCGGTTCGCTCCAGGTCGCGCCGACCTCGCACAGCAGCGACTGGAAGAAGGCGAAGCGGCGGCGGTGCAGGTCGGAGTAAGTGAGCGAGACGTGCAGGCCCTCGACCTGGATCACCAGCACGTGGGCGTCATTGGTGCCGATGTCGTTCTGCAGCAGCAGGCGCGCACCGTCGCGGGTAGCGGCAGTGTCCAGCCCCGGGTGGTCGAGCTTGAGCGCGCGCGTGGCATTGACCCCGCGCATGAAGGCGGCGATCTGCGGGCGGTCGGCATCGGCGATCTGCCACACGTGGGCGCCGTCCAGGGTCTCGCTCGACAGCTCGGCGGCGAGCCGGTTGAGCGCCTTGTGCAGATCCATCACCAGCAGGTGCAGGCTGTCGTCCTTGCCACGCTTGCCGCTGGTGAGCGCCTGGAGCTGCCCGCTCGCCAGCGTTTCGGGGGCGAGCGCGTCGAGCCAGGCGCACCAGTGCCCGACGCGCTCGTCGAAGCCGGGCTCACCCTCGAGCGGGCGCGCCATCGTGCACAGGTCCTCGGCGAGCAGCGCGGCGAGGCGGGCGAGCTCCGGCACGTGCAGCACCTTGTCCTCGCGGTAGGCGTTGGCGGGCAATTGCGCCAGCCACGGCGCATCGATCCCGGCGGCGGCGAATTCGCGCGACAGGTCGAGTGTCGGGGCGTCGCTGCGCGCGGCACGGTCGTGTGCGGCCTGCAACACGCTCAGATAGAGCTTCAGACGGTCGTTGGCAGCCAGCGCGGCGCGCACGCGGGCCGGCCGGAGCAGTTCCGTCTGCCCCAGACTGGCGACGGCCTCTAGCTTTTCCATGAAATCCTCCCGGTATTGCGGGCTGATTCTCTGCCTAGAATGTGACAGTCGTGGGACCACCGCGCGCCGATGGTGCACCGCTCAAACTGCGCTTCACGAAACTGCAACACAGCTGTCAAGCGACGGGCGCAAGCTTGCCTGAAAGTCTCGCGCCACATGGCCTCAGGTCTGCAACCATCAGCGCACGATCCGCTCGGAGGCGATCGTCATGCCAGCATCAAAACAGGGCCGCCATTCGCCCGCAACGCTCCCCACCGCCCGCAACGGGCTGACCCGGCACAACGGCGTGCCCGACGGCCAGGCGCTCTACCACCGCATTACCGCGATCGGCGACGGCCTCTCGGCGCATGCCGACCCCTTCGGCATCGCAGCGCCCATCCTGCACGCGCAGGTGGCGTGGCTGATGCATCCGCAAGAGCTCGGCGAACACGTCGCACGCCTGAGCACCGCGCTGTGGGAACTGCAATGGCACACCTGGCGGCGCGCGCTCGGCCTCCCCAGCCCCGACCCGGTCAGGCCCCACGCCGACGATCCGCGCTTTGCGGATCCGGTGTGGACCGACTCGGCGACCTGGGACCTGGTCAAGGAGTGGTATCTCGCCTTCACCCACCACATGCAGGACATGCTCTACGAAACCCCGGGGCTGTCGGGCAAGGAGCGCCGGCGCGCCGCGTTCTGGTGGCGCAAGTGGCTCAACGCGGTGGCGCCCACCAACTACCTGCTGTCCAATCCGATCGCGCTGCGCAAGTTCATCGACAGCCGCGGCGAGAGCCTGTGGCACGGCTGGCGCAACATGCTCGCCGATCTGCAGGCGGGCAACGTGCGCATGACCGACCCGGGCGACTTCAAGGTCGGCGAGAACCTCGCCACCACGCCCGGCGCGGTGATCTTCCGCAACCGCCTGCTCGAGGTCATCCACTACGCGCCGACACAGGCGCAGGTGCACGCCGAACCGGTGGTGATCGTCACGCCGTGGATCAACAAGTTCTACGTGCTCGATCTCGTCCCCAGGAAGAGCATGGTGCGCTACCTGCTCGACCAGGGGCTCGACGTCTACATCACGAGCTGGAAGAACCCCGACGCGTCGATGCGCGACGTTCGCTTCGACGACTACCTGACCGAGGGCATCGACGCCATCGTGCAGGTGGCGCGCGACTACAGCGGCGCCGAGCGCGTGCATGCGGTGGGCTAC
Organism: Thauera sp.; assembly: GCA_040275625.1. Taxonomy (GTDB): domain Bacteria; phylum Pseudomonadota; class Gammaproteobacteria; order Burkholderiales; family Rhodocyclaceae; genus Thauera. Next base: position 3,110 of record JBEOKH010000558.1, read on the forward strand.
TGCATCGGCGGCACCGCGCTCGCCACCTGGATGGCGTGGGCCGCGCGGCACTATGGCGAGGAGGCGGTGCCGGTGCGCGACTGGACGCTGTTCACCACCCTGGTGGATTTCCACAAGCCGGGCGACATCGAGGTCTTCATCGACGAGGCGAGCGTGGCTCACCTGTGCGAACAGATGGCACAGAAGGGCTATCTCGACGGCAAGGACATGGCCGCGTCGTTCCGCCTGCTGCGCTCGAACAGCCTGATCTGGCACTACGTGGTGCAAGGCTGGTTGTACGGCGAATCACCCGCACCCTTCGACGTCCTGTACTGGAACATGGATTCGACGCGCATGCCGCAGGCGATGCACGCGTGGTACCTGCGCGAGCTCTACCTGCACAACCGCCTGATCCAGCCCGACGCGCTCACCGTCGCCGGCGAGCCGATCGACCTGCGCCGGATCCGGCAGCCGCTGTACGCGGTCGCCGCCGAGGACGACCACATCGCGCCCTGGGCGCAGGCCTTTCACACCCTGCACCACGTCGCCGCCGACAAGCGCTTCGTGCTGTCGAGCTCCGGTCACATCCTCGGCATCATCAACCCACCGGTGAAGCCGCCCAGACGCCGCTACTGGGTGGCGAGCGCGCATCGCGCCGACAAGCCGCAGCACTGGCGCGAGCGCGCCGAAGCGCACGAGGGAAGCTGGTGGGAGGACTGGATGGCCTGGCTGAAACCGCGCGCCGGTGCGCTGGTCGCGGCACGACCCGCACACGACGAGCGTCACCCTTCGCTGGGGGCTGCGCCGGGGAGTCATGTCGTCGCGGATTGAGCGGCAAGGCATCGACAGCGGGCCGGGCGCCATCACGCCCGACCTCGCGCATCCGGTTTCGGACAAGAGATCATCGGTTCATATCATCAGGAGAAAGCAGGATGCACACGCAGAACAGTTTCACCCCTCACACCGCGCAAGCAGGTGCTCCCGGCCACCCGATCGCGGGCGGTTCACGCACGGACGCTCACGAGCCCCGGACCTGGCAGGCGCGGCCCAGGAAGCACGTGACCGACCTGCTTGACGACGCCGACGCCCTCGCGGACTGGCATCGCAATCTCGATCGCCTGCGCAACACCGACCTCAGTTGAGCGTCACCCAGGCATGGCGCCCGTGGCACGGGCGCCATCAGGCTCCCGGCTGACATCCAGGAGCGAAGGAATTTTTCTGCCCTCACCCTTGCAAGCGCACAGCGATAAAATAATAATAAAGTATTACGCTAAAAGCCAAGGAGAAGGCAGTGAGCACGAACACCCGGAGCGCACTGCGTGCGAGCCTGAAGCAGGAGGACGCCGCCCTCGACGAGCGTCTGCCCGACGCAGCGATCGCCACCGAAAGCACCGCATCCCCCGCAGCGGCCGTCACCGCAGCGTCCGCGCCAGCAGGCGTGCCTGCGCCCCAGCCATCGACGCCCGACGCCCCCGCACCCGCAGCGGTGGCCACCGCCG
>JBEOKH010000559.1:0-1892 GCA_040275625.1 Thauera sp.
CCTGCCCGGCAACGATCTCGTCGACCTGCTCTTCGACGGCGACCGCATGGTCGAGTTGCCCGCACCGCGCATCGAGACGAAAAACACCCACGGCACCGGGTGCACGCTCAGCTCGGCGGTCGCCGCGCTGCTGCCGCAGGCCGAGGGCCAGTTCCGCCCGGTCGAGACCGCGGTGCGCCACGCCCGCCAGTGGCTGCTGGGCGCGATCGCGCATGCGGGCGAGCTCGCGGTCGGCAGCGGCCACGGGCCGGTGCATCACTTCCACGCGCAGTGGAAGCGATGAGCGCGGAACGAGGCATGACGAAGATCACGGGCTGGGGTTCGCGGCTGCCGCCGTTCCTACAACGCTCCGATCACGTCGGTCGCGGAAAGGCGGCGGCTGCCGCGACCCCGAACTAAACCACGAACACCACAAGCTTCCCCAGGAGACAGCATGAACGCCAACGAAAAATTCATCGCCGCCAAGGCCCACGTCGACGAGGCCGCGATCGCCCCGCTGCCCAACTCGCGCAAGATCCACGTCGAGGGCTCGCGCCCCGACATCCGCGTGCCGATGCGCGAGATCAGCCAGGCCGACACCCCGGCCTCCTTCGGCGCCGAGCAGAACCCGCCAATCTTCGTGTACGACTGTTCCGGCCCCTACTCCGACCCGGCGGCCAAGATCGACATCCGCTCCGGCCTGCCGGCGCTGCGCCAGCAATGGATCGAGGAGCGCGCCGACACCGAGCTGCTGCCCGATCTTTCGTCCGAATTCGGCCGCCAGCGCGCCGCCGACAAGAGCCTGGACGAGCTGCGCTTCCCCGGTCTGCACCGCAAGCCGCGCCGCGCCAAGGCCGGGGCTAACGTGACCCAGATGCACTACGCCCGCCGCGGCATCATCACCCCCGAGATGGAGTTCGTCGCCATCCGCGAGAACCTCAACCGCGAGCAATACATCGCCTCGCTGCGCGCCAACGGCGGCCTCAAGGGCCAGAAGATGGCCGACATGATGCTGCGCCAGCATCCGGGCCATAACTTCGGCGCCAGCCTGCCGGCGACGATCACCCCCGAGTTCGTGCGCGACGAGATCGCCCGCGGCCGCGCCATCATCCCCAACAACATCAACCACCCCGAGAGCGAGCCGATGATCATCGGCCGCAACTTCCTCACCAAGATCAACGCCAACATCGGCAACTCGGCGGTCACCTCCTCCATCGCCGAAGAGGTCGACAAGATGACCTGGTCGATCCGCTGGGGCGGCGACACGGTGATGGATCTGTCCACCGGCAAGAACATCCACGAGACCCGCGAGTGGATCATCCGCAACTCGCCGGTGCCGATCGGCACGGTGCCGATCTACCAGGCGCTGGAGAAGGTCAACGGCAAGGCCGAGGAGCTGACCTGGGAGATCTTCCGCGACACCCTGATCGAGCAGGCCGAGCAGGGCGTGGACTACTTCACCATCCACGCCGGCGTGCTGCTGCGCTACGTGCCGCTGACCGCCAACCGCATGACCGGCATCGTCTCGCGCGGGGGCTCGATCATGGCCAAGTGGTGCCTGGCGCACCACAAGGAAAGTTTCCTGTACGAGCACTTCGAGGACATCTGCGAGATCATGAAGGCCTACGACGTGGCCTTCAGCCTGGGTGACGGCCTGCGCCCGGGCTCGATCTACGATGCCAACGACGAGGCCCAGCTCGGCGAACTCAAGACCCTGGGCGAGCTCACCGACATCGCCTGGCGCCACGACGTGCAGGTCATGATCGAGGGCCCCGGCCACGTGCCGCTGCAGCTCATCAAGGAGAACATGGACCTGCAGCTCGAGTGGTGCAAGGAGGCGCCCTTCTACACCCTGGGGCCGCTGACCACCGACATCGCCCCGGGCTACGACCACATCACCAGCGGCATCGGCG
>JBEOKH010000560.1:0-5929 GCA_040275625.1 Thauera sp.
TGCTCCGGGAAGCGGCCACAGCCCAGCCGCGACGCCGCGACCAGCGCTTCCAGGGCCGTGGCGCGTTCAGCCGCGCGCCTTGCCTCGCCCAGCATGTCCACCTGCCGGCCGCGGCGCAGGTAGCCGTCGGCGCACACCAGCAGCTTCGCGCCGCTGTCCTGCAGCCGGCTCGCCACCGCGTCGGCGCCGTAGCCAGAGAACAGCGGCAGCCCGATGGCGCCGAGGCGCGCGCAGGCCAGCAGCACGACGGCGGCCTCCGGCACCATGGGCAGATACATCGCCACCCGATCGCCGCTGCTCACGCCCAGGCCGGCCAGCCCAGCCGCGAACCGGCACACTTCGTCGTCGAGCGCGGCGTAGTCGTGCACGCGCACGCGGCCGTCGTCGCCCTCCCACAGCAGGGCCGGCCGCTGCGGATCCTCGCGTGCGATGCGGCCGACCAGGTTGTCGTGCAGGTCGAGCTCGCCACCGGCGAACCAGCGCGGCCACGCCGGCCCGCGCGCCAACTCGCACACACGCTGGTAGGGCGTCGCCCAATGCAGGCCGAGCGCCTGCTCGACTTCGCGCCAGAAGCGCTCGGGCTGCGCCGCGTCGCAAGCGTGCAGCGCCTCCACGCAGGAGTAGCCATGCGCGGCAAGAAAGCGGGCGAGTTCGGTGTCCTCGAAGCGGAGCCCGCTGGCAACAAAGGTATCCATGCTGTTCCCTTGCAATATCCAGGAGAACAGCGCGGCGCGGATCGCGCCGCGCTGCCGGCATCAGTCGGCGCGTTCCGGCACCGGCAAGCCCACCCACTCGTTGTAGAAGGCCTCGATGTCGGGCTCGAAGTCATGGATCACCGGATACCACGGCGTGGGCGCCTCGACGTCGTGCATCGTGCCGCAGACGGGGCAGTAGTACTCCCGGTACACCTGCCACTGCGTGTCCGGCGCCATCAGCTTCGGATACACGTCGGTCATCGCCTCTTCGGTGTCGCGCACATGGATCGCCGCGTGCAGCTTCCAGTTCTCGCGGTAGTCGCCGAACACGTGGCCGCAGTCGCACTGGGTGACCCACTTCTTGGTCTGTGCCGACTGCACGATGTGGAGGTGCGGCCCCAGCGGCAGCACGATGCGGTCCTTGAAGCTCACCTTGGCCTGCAGCGCCGCGAGGTACTGCTCGAAACGGCTGTTGTCCTTGGGCATCGACAGCATGCGGAAGGTGGTTTCCCAGTCGAGGCTGCCCTCGACGAGGTGGGCAACCTGCTCGTTGGTGTAAGTGCTCATGGTCTGACTCCTTGATTCGTTGATCACTCTTCGACCTGGACGACGGTGGTCACGTCGGGCAGCAGCGAGAGGTCCATGCGGTGCTTTGCGCCGTAGGACGGCACGCCCAGTTCTTCCTCGAGCAGTTGCCAGTCGTCCGGCAGGCTCCAGAAGTCCTTGAACTGCTTCGTGAACTTCTCCGACAGCGCGAAGCTGGTGGCGAACATGTGGCGCACCTGAACGGCGGCATGCTTGTTGAGGATGCGTTCGCGCTCCTCCTTCATCCATTCACGCGTGGGCAGCGCACGGGCCAGGCGCTCCTTGCGCATTTCGGCGCGGCGGGCCTGCGTCTTCGCGGCATCCACGGTAAACACGCCCTTTGCGTCCTCGGTGAAGACCGCGCCATAGACCTTCTGCGCGTACTCCGGCAGCAGGAACTTCTGGTTGAGGTCGTTCTCGATCGCCTTCGGCTCGCGATCGATCGGGTCCCCGAAGCCGGGGCCGCCGCGCAGGTAGTTCAGGTACAGGTCGTGGTTGTCGTAGCAGTCCTCGGTCGTCATGCACTGCTTGTCGCGCTTGACCACGGCGGTCGCGTCGATGTGGCGCTCGTAGTCGGGACGCGTCGGGTCGAGGTCGCCGCCCAGAGGCAGCGAGTCACCGATCGCGATGCGCTGCTCCAGTCCCGTCTTGTGCGCCTCGAAGCGATAACCGGTCGCAGACGGGTAGCCGCCCATCATGCCCCAGTCGCTGTTCATGAAGCCGTTGCCCATGAAGAACATCGTCCAGTCCTGGGCGTTCCAGACCATGCGCAGCGTCTCGAAGCCGCAGCCGCCGCGGTACTTGCCGTAGCCGCCGGAGTTGGCCTTGACGTTGCGCCCGAGATACAGGAGCGGCTCGGCCATTTCCCAGATCTCGATGTCGCCCATGTCGCCTTCCGGGTTCCAGATGGCGGCGGCGTGGTTCAGGCCGTCCTTGACGGCGCAGGCACCGGTGCCGCAGCTAGAGGCTTCGAAGGAGTTGACCGCGTGGATCTCGCCGTCCTGGTTGATGCCGCCGCCCTGCAGCCAGTTCGACGTGTTGGCATTGCCAGCATTCACCTCTTCCAGATATCCGCGGCTGAAGTAGGACTGGCTCAAACCGCGCCATAGTGCGGCCCAGCCCGAGACCAGGAAGTGCCAGGCATAGGCGTGGCCGGTGCGGCGGTCGTCCGGGTTGCACCACGTGCCCTTGGGCAGGCGGAACTCGGTCGCGTAGTAGGCGCCGTCATTGATGCGCTGGGTCGGCACCAGGGTCTGGCACATCATCACCCAGATTCCAGAGGTGAAGGCCACCTGGTGGGCATTGAAGGTATGCCAGCCCCAGCGGCTCGCGCCCTCGAAGTCCAGCCTCCACTTGCCATCCGGCTTGATCGTCATCTCGCACGGCGAGTGCATGATCGAGTCGAGCTTGGCGAAGGCGTTCGACACCTGCACGTCCTCGTGCTTGTACGGCACATCGACGAAGGACACCTTGCGGTACTTGCCCGGAAGCGTCATCGCCTTGATGCGGCTCATCAGGCCGCGACGGCCTTCCTCGATGACTTCGAAGGCGAATTTCTCGTAGGCCTCGATGCCGTCGGCGCGGATCACGTCCTCGACCAGCTCGCGGATCATGTGGCAACCGGCGATGCGCGTCTTCTCGTCGAGGATCCAGTACTTCGGTGTGCGCACCGAGCGTTGCGACTCGTGCAGCCAGTCGCGCAGCGGCTCGTCGTTCACCCCGGTCTTGCGACAGGTGATCATGTAGCCGTCGCCGAAGCGCTGCGTCTGGCCGGTGGACATCGAACCCGGCGTCACCGCGCCGGTGTCGATCACGTGCGTCACTCCGCCCACCCAGCCGATCAGCCGGCCGTCCCAGAAGATCGGCACGATGGTCGCGATGTCGCACGGGTGCACGTTGCCGATCGCGCAGTCGTTGGTCGTGAACATGTCACCGGGGTTGATGCCGGGGTTGCCCTCCCAGTTGTTCTCGATCATGTACTTGATCGCGGCACCCATCGTGCCGACGTGGATGATGATGCCGGTCGAGGTCAGCACGCAGTCGCCCGCGGCGTTGTAAAGCGTGAAGCACAGCTCGCCTTCCTGCTCGACGATCGGGCTCGCGGCGATCTTCTTCGCGGTTTCGCGGGCATGCACCAGGCCGCCGCGCAGCTTCGAGAACAGCTTCTCGTAGCCGATCGGGTCGCTGTCGCGCAGCGCCAGCTTGTCCAGACCGTTGTAGTGCCCGGTCGCCTTGGTGCGCTCAATGATGCCGTCGCGGAACTGCTTGAGCGTCTGGCCGTTCTTCAGCAGGTCGGCGAAGCCGACTTCCTTGCTTGTCATCATGTTCATGTCGGGTCTCCTTACTTCACTTCTTTGAGATGGAACAGACGGTGCTTGTCGACCCGGGTCTCGAAGCCGTCGGGCACAACGAAGGTGGTGGCGTCGGATTCGATGATCGCGGGGCCCACGATGTGGTTGCCGGCCTTGAGCGATTCCATCTTCCACAGTGCGGCCTCGACCCAGCGCTTGTGGCGATAGAACGGACGGGTGCCGAGCCAGGCTTCCTTCGGCGGCGTCGGGCCGCAGTCCGCGTCTTCCGGCAGTACCGGCTTCTGCGTCACCACCATGCCGCGCAGGATCGCGCCGGTAATCGAGAAACCCAGTTCCGGCGAACGCGCCGAGTTGGCATAGACGCGGCCGTAGGTGTTCTCGAAGGCCTCGATGATCTGGTTCCAGTCGGCCGCCGTCGCCGCTGTGGATACCGGCGACACGATCTCGAGGTCGTTCAGCTGCCCCATGTACTGCATCTTGTAGCCGGGCATCAGCAGCACGTCTTCGGGCTTGTAGCCATTGATGACGAACTCGTCGATGACCTTGACCGCCAGCTCTTCCCACGCGTCCTGCAGGCTCGCGCACGCTGCCGCCTTCTCCGCGTCGCTCGCGAACTGGGCGACGCCGAGGTCCACCGACTTGTCGTAGCGATACTCGAAATCCGCGCAGGCGCAGCCGAAGGCCGAGAAGCCGGCCGCCCAGGCGGGCACGACGACGTCCTTGAAGCCGACGCCTTCGGTGTAGCCGTAGGTATGCACCGGGCCCGCTCCGCCGTAGGAGAAGCAGGTGAACTCCGCCGGGTTGTAACCCTTGGCACTGATGTTGGCGCGCAGGTACTCGGAGAGCGTCAAGTCCAGCAGCTCGATCACGCCGGCCGCCGCATCCTCGACCGACAGGCCCAGCGGATCGGCGATCTGCGCCTTGATGTGGTCTCGGGCACGCTGCACATCGAGCTTGATCGCACCGCCGAGGAAGTTGTCCGGGTTGAGGTAACCCAGCACGACGTGGCAGTCGGACACCGACACCGTGTCCAGCCCGCTTTCCGGCCAGCAGGTACCGACGCGGTAACCGGCGCTGTCAGGTCCCAGCTTGATCGACTTGCTGTACGGATCGAGGCGCACGAAGCTGCCCGCGCCCGCGCCCACCGAGTCCATCGCCACCAGCGGCAGCGACAGCACCAGGCGCGCCATGTCCGGATCCGACTTGATCGCAAAGCTGCCCTTGGTGATCAGCGCCACGTCGAACGACGTCCCGCCGATGTCCGAGCACGCGATGTTCTCGTCACCGAGGTACTCACCCAGCAGCTTCGAACCGATCACGCCGCCGATCGGGCCCGACACGATGGTGCGTGCGAGCTCCTTCGCCTTCCACGAGATCGTGCCGCCGTGCGTCGCCATGACGCGCAGGTCGAACTTCGCGCCGTGCTTCTTGAAGCGGTCGCTGACCTTCTTCAGCGTCTGACGCGACGGTTCGGCGCCATAGGCCTCGAGGATCGTCGTGTTCATGCGGTGACTTTCCTTACGCGACGGGTAGTAATCCACCGACGCGAACACCGGGATGTCCGCCTTGAGCTTCTTCAACTCGTCGTTGACGACATCACGGGCGCGCTGCTCGCTGCTCTCGTTCTTGTGCGATTGCAGCAGGCAGATCACGATCGCCTGCGAACCCGCCTCGACCAGTTCGCGCGTCGCCTGGCGCACCTCCTCCTCGCGCAGCGGGATCACGACCTTGCCCTGCACGTCGGTGCGCTCGGTCACGCCACGGGTGCGCGACACCGGCACCAGCGGCTCGTCGTAACGGTGGGTGTTGAGGTGGATGCGGTCCTCCAGCGCATACCCCAGGTAGCTCTGCAGGGCACGTCCCATGGAGTGGATCTGCTCGAAGCCGCGGTTGCAGATCAGGCCGACGTCGAGGCCCTTGCGCATCAGGATGCGGTTGAGCATCGCAGTGCCGGAATAGACGCAGGTCGCCAGCTCCGGGTAAACCTCGTCGACGTCGCGCGCCCAGTGGGCGAGTGCGTCCTGCGAGGAATTGAAGATGGCGAGCGACTCGTCCGCCGGATTGCTCTGCGCCTTGCCGACGACGAAGCGGCCGTCTTCGCGCACGAAGAAGGTGTCGGTCATCGTGCCGCCGGCATCGATGCCCATCACCTGTACGCGTGCTGCGGTCTGTACTTGCATGGTTGTCTCCGTTCCTTCTGGTTGGATGAACGTCTGGTGCAACGGGCACCGAAGCTCCCTTTGCAACCGCCATGCCACATTGAAAACCATGCAGTGCAACACGCACCCAACCCAGGCTCTTTGGGCACACAAGGCTGCAGCTTGCTGCATCGCGGCA
>JBEOKH010000561.1:0-14461 GCA_040275625.1 Thauera sp.
GTCGGCCGTGCGGGTGTAACGGCCATTCGAGTCCATCAGCACCATCACCACCGGCTGCTGGTGCAGCCAGGTCTGCATGACGAGGCAGCGCCCCGCCTCGGAGATGTAGCCGGTCTTGGACACGCTGATCGCCCACTCGGGGCTGCGCACCAGCGAATTGGTGTTGCCGAAGCGCAGCATGCGGCCATGGACCGGCACGTAGCGCTCGTGCGCGGTGGAGAACTCGCGGATCAGCGGATAGGAGGCCGAGGCGGCGACCAGCTTGGCAAGGTCGCGCGGGCTGGACACGTTGGCCGGGTTGAGGCCGGTGCCGTCGTGGAAGCGGGTGTTCCACAGGCCGAGCAGGCGCGCCTTGACGTTCATCGCTTCGACGAAGGCGGCCTCACCGCCCGGATAGTGGCGCGCCAGCGCGGAGGCGGCACGGTTCTCGGACGACATCAGCGCGAGCTGCAGCATCTCCTCACGTGCCAGCGTGGTGCCGAGCGCGAGCCGCGAGCCGGTGCCCTTGAGCTGGTCGATGTCCTCGTCGGTGATGACGATCGGCTCGGACAGGCTCAGCCCGGCGTCGAGCACGACCATCGCGGTCATCAGCTTGGTGATCGAGGCAATCGGCAACACGTCGCTGGCGTTGCGCTCGAGCAGAACCTCGCCGGTGCGCTGGTTGATCACGTAGAAGGCGCTCGATGCGAGCACCGGCATGCCGCTGGCGTCGAGGGCGAGCGGGGTATCGGGATCCTCGGCGAGCACCGCCGCGGGCGCAACCGCCATCGCCGCTGCGGCGGGCTTGCGCAGGCTCACCCGCATGACCGGCGCCTTGCCGCGCGCCAGCGCCTGGCGCCCGGCACGCGTCACTTTCGCCTCGCGCACCGGCTTTGCCGCGGCCACACGCCTTTCGGCCTTGCGCACCGCGGGCTTGGCTGCAGCCTTGCCCGCGACCGGCGCGGCAGCGAGCTTCCTGTCAGGCTTGGTGGCGGACTTGGCGTCGGCCGTCTTCGCCTTGGTCACCTTGGCCTTGGTGGTTGAAGCGGATTTGGCGGACGTGCGGCTGGTGGCGGCGCTGGCCACGCCGGACTGGAGCGCGAACAGCGCCGCGAGGGCGGCGATCAGGATGCGGACTTTCATGATGGCGTCGGGACAAAAGCGGGAAGGGAGGGCGGGCGCCGGAGCGTTCTGCTTTAAAAAATAGGCAGCTACGCAATCAATTTCAAGTTGTTTCGAGCTTTGACGGAGATTCTACCGCGTGCGGCCCGGCGCTGGGCGGAGATGCTGCGCGACCAGCGTCAGTCGATGCGCAGGAACCGGCGCAGTTCTGCGGTGCGCGCCATCGCGTCATGATAGCCGAGCTCCATCAGTGCGCGCGTGTATCCCGGCTCGAAAAGCAGGTAGGAAAGCAGCGTCGAGCCGTCGCGGCGCAGCGTGCCAAGGCCGCGCAGCACCAGCCGCAGCTGCGGCGGCAGATGCTGCGCGTGGCGCGCAGCGATCGTGTCCAGGCGCTGCGAAGGCTGGATCACGAGGCACTCGATCGAGCGCAGCGCAATCCCGGCCTGCTCGCGCTGGCTGGCGTCGAGCCGGCTCACGGTGTCATTGATCCGCGCCAGGCGTTCGAGGTCCACTTCGAGCGTGTCGAGGAAGATGCTCGACAGCGCATGACCGGCGATCTGGGCGGGCGACGGATAGGCGCCCGCCACGCGCATCCGCCCCTCTTCCGCAGTGCGGCCGGCGCCGATCACAAGGATGCGATCGGCGCCGAGGTGGATCGCCGGACTGACTGGCGCGAGCTGGCGCATCGAGCCGTCGCCGAAATACTCGCGATTGATCTTGACCGCAGGAAAGACGAAGGGCAGCGCGGCGCTCGCCATCAGGTGTGCAAGCTCGAGCGTGGCGCGCACGCCCAGGCGCTGCGCACGCCGCCACGGCAGGATGCCGCTCGCGCCCTGGAAGAAGGCGAGGCTCTCGCCGGAGGAATAGCCCGATGCGGTGACGCTGACCGCGTACAGGTCGCCACGCGCGATGGCGGGCTCGATCGCCGCCAGGTCGAGCACGCGCTCGAGCAGCCCGTGCAGCGGCGCGTTGTCGAGCAGCGAACGCGGCGTCTGGCGCAACAGCCAGCCGGCAAACAGCGCCGAACCCCAGCGCAGACCGCTACCGAACAGCGCCAACGGACCGACCCGATACACCTGATCGACGTGCAATCCCCGCCACACCCGCTGGATATGGCGGACCGCGCGCGCGAAGTCGCCCGCATGCACGGCGAGCGCGACGGCGTTGATCGCCCCTGCCGAGGTGCCGCACAGGATCGGAAACGGGTTGCCGGCGCGCTTGCCGCGCAGCTCGCGGATCGCGACCAGCACTCCCACCTGGTAGGCCGCACGTGCGCCGCCCCCGGTGAGTACAAGTGCCGCCCGCCCGTGATCGACGCTCATCCGCCCGCCCCCGCTCACGCCATTGAGGCCAGCATGGCGCAGGACGTCGGCGGCGGGCAAGGAAGGATGTCGCAGGCGAGGCCGTACGCGATGCAGCGCCCAAGCAGGCGCGCAGCCCGCGCATGAAGCTGAGGCGCCCTGGCCTTGCTGCGGGAGCGGCGCAAGCCGCGCGCCTTTCACGGTGATGAAGCAAGCACCTCGCCTGCAGCGGCCGCCCCTCAGTCCGCCTGCCCCGCCTCCACCACGGTGAGCGCAGTCATGTTGATGATGCGGCGCACGGTCGCCGACGGAGTCAGGATGTGCACCGGCTTGGCCGCGCCGAGCAGGATCGGCCCCACCGTCATGCCGCCGCCCGCCGCGTTCTTGAGCAGATTGAAGGCAATGTTGGCCGCGTCCAGGGTCGGGAAGATCAGCAGGTTGGCGTCCTCGCGCATCTTGGCGTTGGGGAAGATCTGCAGGCGGTGCCTGGCGTCGAGCGCCGAGTCGCCGTGCATCTCGCCCTCGACCTGGAGCTCGGGGTGACGCTCGTGCAGCAGGCGCAGCGCGGTGCGCATCTTCTCGGCGGTCGGCGAATCGGCCGACCCGAAGGACGAATGCGACAGCAACGCCACCCGCGGCTCGATGCCGAAGCGCTTCATCTCCTCGGCAGCAAGCCGCGTCATCTCGACCACCTGCTCGGGCGTGGGGTCGTAGTTGACGTAGGTGTCGGCGAGGAACAGGGTGCGGCCCGGCAAGCTCAGCAGGTTCACCGTGTACAGGTGATCGACCCCCTCGCGCCGACCGAGCACATCCTCGACGAACTCGCGATGCAGGCGGTGCATGCCGTAGGTGCCGCAGATCAGCCCGTCGCCGTAGCCGAACTTGAGCAGCAGCGCGCCGATCAGCGTCGTGCGGCGACGCACTTCCTTCTTCGCGTACTCCACCGACACGCCCTTGCGCTCCATCAGCGAATGGTAGTGCTGCCACAACTGATTGAAGCGCGGGTCCGAATCCGGATTGACCAGTTCGAAATCGCGCTCGACCGCCATGCGCAGGCCGAAGCGCTCGATATTGTGGATCACGACTTCCGGGCGACCGATGAGGATCGGCCGCGCCAGGCCCTCGTCCACCACCTGCTGCACCGCACGCAGCACCTTTTCGGATTCGCCTTCCGAGAAGATGATGCGCTTCGGGTTCTCGCGCGCGGCGGCGAACACCGGCTTCATGATCAGGCCGGAGTGCCACACGAAGTTGTTGAGCTGGCTGCGGTAGGCATGCCAGTCGGTGATCGGCCGGGTGGCCACGCCCGAGGCCATGCCGGCCTCGGCCACCGCGGGTGCGATCTTGACGATCAGGCGCGGATCGAAGGGGCGCGGGATGATGTACTCGGGGCCGAAACCGGCGACCTTCTCGCCATAGGCAGCGGCGACGATGTCGCTCTGCTCGACGCGCGCGAGCTCGGCGATCGCTTTCACCGCGGCGAGCTGCATCTCGTCGGTGATGGTGGTCGCGCCCACATCGAGCGCACCGCGGAAGATGAACGGAAAGCACAGCACGTTGTTGACCTGGTTCGGGTAGTCCGAACGGCCGGTGGCGATGATCGCATCGCTGCGCACCCTCTTGACCTCGTCGGGGAGGATCTCCGGGGTCGGGTTGGCGAGCGCGAGGATCAGCGGATTGGGCGCCATCTTCGCCACCATCTCGCCCTTCACCACGCCGCCGGCCGAGAGCCCGAGGAACACATCGGCGCCCTCCATGACCTCGGTGAGCTTTCTGGCGTCGGTCTTCTTGGCGTAGCGCGCCTTGATCGGGTCCATCAGCGTGGTGCGCCCCTCATACACCACACCCTCGATGTCGGTGACCCAGATGTTCTCGACCGGCACGCCGAGCTTGACCAGCAGGCCGAGGCAGGCGAGCGCGGCGGCGCCGGCGCCGGAGGTGACGAGCTTGACTTTCTTCAGGTCCTTGCCCTGCAGATGCAGGCCGTTCAACACCGCCGCACCGACCACGATCGCGGTGCCGTGCTGGTCGTCGTGGAAGACCGGGATCTTCATGCGCTCGCGCAGCTTCGCCTCGATGTAGAAGCACTCGGGCGCCTTGATGTCCTCGAGGTTGATGCCACCGAAGGTGGGCTCGAGCGCGGCGATCATGTCGATCAGCTTGTCGGCGTCGGGTTCGTCGATCTCGAGGTCGAAGACGTCGATGCCGGCGAACTTCTTGAACAGCACGCCCTTGCCTTCCATCACCGGCTTGGCGGCGAGCGGGCCGATGTTGCCCAGGCCGAGCACCGCGGTACCGTTGGTGACCACGCCGATCAGGTTGGAGCGCGCGGTGAGTTCGGCCGCCTGCGCGGGATCCTCGACGATCGCGTCGCAGGCCGCGGCGACCCCTGGGGAATAGGCCAGCGAGAGGTCGCGCTGGTTGGAGAGCACCTTGGTGGGGGTCACCGAGATCTTTCCGGGCGTCGGATAGCGGTGGTAGTCGAGTGCGGCACTGCGAAGCAATTCATCCATGGTCTCGTTCCTGTCTCGTCCTGTTCCTGATGTTCCCGCCCCGCGCATCCGCCGGGCACGACCCGCTCCGGCCGTCGATCACGCATGCGGGCTTATGGAACCATAGCAAGTTTCGATAGCCTTTCATATTGTGGAAACCCGATCTGCAATATGAAACTGCCGGGTTCCGCGAGAACAATCCGCCGCAATTGCTCACAGGTCTTGCGCAACGACGGGGCCCCGGCGTGGCATAATTATGGACTTTAAGCGACTGCCCGTCCCCTACCGGGTGGAAGCGACACGGGCGCCAGGGCGCCCAGCAGCCCGCCGGCCGGGCAGCAACATGTTGTCCACGATGGCCGACCGACGGGAATGGTTTCGCATCACAGCACGGGAGAGCTGTACACATGTCTCAGAACCACGCCCAGGCGGCCATTGCCGCTGCCCCCGAATACGTCCGCCACGAAGGCCTCAAGAAGTGGGTCGGCGAGATCGCTGCGCTGACCGAACCCGACCGCGTGGTCTGGTGCGACGGTTCGCAGGAAGAATACGACCGCCTGTGCGCCGAGATGGTCGAATCCGGGATGCTGATCAAGCTCAACCCGGAAAAGCGCAAGAACTCCTTCCTCGCCTGGTCCGACCCCTCCGACGTCGCCCGCGTCGAGGACCGCACCTTCATCTGCTCGAATAACAAGGGTGACGCCGGCCCGACCAACAACTGGGAAGACCCGGCGGTGATGCGCGACAACCTGAACAGCCTGTTCAAGGGTTCGATGCGCGGTCGCACCATGTACGTGGTGCCGTTCTCGATGGGCCCGCTCGGCAGCCCGATCGCCCACATCGGCGTCGAGATCTCCGACAGCCCCTACGTCGTCACCAACATGCGCATCATGACCCGCATGGGCAAGGGCGCGATTGAAGTGCTCGGCACCGACGGCGAGTTCGTGCCCTGCGTGCACACCGTGGGCGCCCCGCTCGCCCAGGGCGAGAAGGACAGCCGCTGGCCGTGCAACCCGACCACCAAGTACATCGTGCACTACCCCGAGACGCGCGAGATCTGGTCCTACGGCTCGGGCTACGGCGGCAACGCCCTGCTCGGCAAGAAGTGCTTCGCGCTGCGCATCGCCTCCACCATGGCGCGTGACGAGGGCTGGCTGGCCGAGCACATGCTGATCCTCGGCGTCGAGTCCCCCGAAGGCGAGAAGTCCTACGTCGCCGCCGCTTTCCCGTCGGCCTGCGGCAAGACCAACTTCGCCATGCTGATCCCGCCGAAGTCCTTCGACGGCTGGAAGATCACCACCGTCGGCGACGACATCGCCTGGATCAAGCCCGGCCCCGACGGCAAGTTCCGCGCCATCAATCCCGAATACGGCTACTTCGGCGTCGCCCCCGGCACCTCCGAGAAGACCAACTTCAACGCGATGGCCACGCTGAAGGAAAACATCATCTTCACCAACGTCGCGCTGACCGACGACGGCGACGTATGGTGGGAAGGCATGACCAAGGAGGCCCCGTCCCACCTGGTCGACTGGCAAGGCAAGGACTGGACCCCGGAGATCGCCAAGGAGACCGGCCGCAAGGCCGCGCACCCGAACGCGCGCTTCACCGCGCCGGCCAGCCAGTGCCCGTCGGTGGACCCGGCCTGGGAAGATCCCGCTGGCGTGCCGATCTCGGCCTTCATCTTCGGCGGCCGCCGCGCCACCACCGTGCCGCTGGTGTACCAGGCCTTCAACTGGAACTTCGGCGTGTACATGGCCTCGACGCTCGGCTCGGAGACCACCGCCGCCGCCTTCGGCGCGCAGGGCGTGGTGCGCCGCGACCCGTTCGCGATGCTGCCGTTCTGCGGCTACCACATGGGCGACTACTTCAACCACTGGCTGCGCATGGGCCACGTGGTCGAGGACACCCCCAAGATCTTCTGCGTGAACTGGTTCCGCATGAACGAAAAGGGCGAGTTCATGTGGCCGGGCTTCGGCGACAACATGCGCGTGCTCAAGTGGATCGTCGATCGCTGCAAAGGCAAGATCGCCGCCAGGGAAACGGCGCTCGGCTGGATGCCGCGCTTCGAGGACCTCGACTGGAGCGGTGCCACGGTCACCCGCGAGGAGTTCGACGCCCTGACCAAGGTCGACGCCGACGCCTGGCGTGCCGAACTGACCTCGCACAAGGAGTGGTTCGACAAACTCCAGGATCGCCTGCCGCGCGAACTCGTGCTCAAGCGCGAACTGTTCGAACTGGCGCTCAACGCCGACTGAGCCCCCCTGTAGGAGCGCTGGCAGACGCGAATTGGCCGGTGCAACGGGCGACAAGCATCGGTGAGAGGCCCAAAAGTCCCCATTCGCGGCTGCCGCCGCACCTGCCTGAACGCACGCACCACCATCGCAAAAGCGCCCCACGGCGCTTTTGCTTTTTAAGCCAACGGACCTCCCCCATGCACCGCTCACGCCGACTCGACGACATCCAGCCTTTCCACGTCATGGAACTGCTGCGCCGTGCGCGCGAGCTCGAGGCGCAGGGGCGCGACATCATCCACATGGAGGTCGGCGAGCCTGACTTCGGCACGCCGGCACCGGTGGTCGAGGCCGCCACCCGCTTCCTCGCCGGCGGCGACGTGCATTACACCCCGGCACTCGGCCTGCCGGCGCTGCGCGAGGCGATCGCACGCTTCTACCAAGATCGCCTCAAGGCCGACGTCCCGCCCGAGCGCATCGTCATCACCGCGGGCGCCTCGGGGGCGCTGCTGCTCGCCCTCGCCGCCACCACCGACCCGGGCGACGAATGGCTGCTACCCGACCCCGGCTACCCCTCCAACCGCCACCTGGTGCGCGCATTCGAGGGCGTGGCGCGTGGCCTGGCGGTCGATGGCGCAAGCCGCTACCAGCCCGTGCCCGCGCAGGTTGAAGCGGAATGGGGCGAACGCACCCGCGGGCTGATGGTGGCGACACCGTCCAACCCCACCGGCACGCTGCTGTCGGTGGACGAGATCGCCGCGTTGCACCGGACCACGCGGGCACGCGGCGGCGTGCTGCTGGTCGACGAGATCTACCAGGGGCTGACCTACGGGGTGGCGTCCGCGACCGCGCTCGCCGACCCTGCACTGCTCGGTGCCGACGACGTGTTCGTGGTGAACAGCTTTTCGAAGTACTTCGGCATGACCGGCTGGCGGCTCGGCTGGCTGGTGGCGCCGAGCGGCGTCGTGCGCGAGATCGAGAAGCTCGCCCAGCACTTCTTCATCTCACCCTCGACGCCAGCGCAGCATGCCGCACTGGCTGCGTTCGCGCCGGGAACGATCGAGATCCTGGAAGCGCGCCGCCACGAATTCGCCGAGCGCCGCAACGTGCTGCTGCCGGCCTTGCGCGAGCTCGGCTTCGGCATCGCCACCGAGCCGCAGGGGGCGTTCTACGTCTACGCGGACGTGTCGGCGCTGGCCGACGATTCGGAAGCGCTCACGCGCCGGATGATCGAGGAAGCGGGCGTGGCCGCCACGCCGGGGCTGGACTTTGGCCATCACCTGCCCCGCCGCCACCTCCGCATCGCCTACACCACGCGCAGCGCGCGGCTGCTCGAGGCGGTGGAGCGGATCCGGGGGCTGGCACATTGAACAAATGCCCGAGCGCAGGGCGCGGCCGGTAGAGGAGCTTCAAAGTTGCGTGACGGGCGCTGAAGCGCCAAGTTCGCGGCTTCCGCCGCTCCTACACAACGAAGCAAGCACACCCCGCAGGAGCGGCGGAAGCCGCGAACCCACCCTGCAGGAGAAGCAGCGGAAGCCACGAACCCACTCCCGCGCCCGCGTGGACTCAAGAAGCCAATTTAACTCGACTGCCCGTCGCTGCGACCGTTGTCGCGGCCGGCGATCAGCATCAGGCGCTTCTTCAGCGCCATCACCTTGCGCGGATAACGCGCCTTCGGGTCCTTGAGCGAGCCGTTGTAATACTGCAACGCGCGCTGCATGCTGCCGTAGCGCTGCAGGCCTTCGTGCAGCACCAGCGTGCCGACGCGAACGTTGACCTCGGGGTCGAAGAGAACGTTGCGGCCGCGATTGGGGCCGATCTTGTCCTTGTGGTAGCGCGGAATCACCTGCATCAGCCCGAGCGCGCCCATGTTGCTGACCGCGCGGTGGTTGAAGCTCGACTCCACGGCCATGATCGCGACGATCAGCAGCGGATCGAAGCCGAGTTCCTCGGCGTGTATTTCGGCTGCGGCCAGCGCCGGCTCGATGGTGTCCTCCGACACCTGGTAGGTGTCGGCGATCCAGTCGCGAACACGTGCCATCTCGTCGGACAACGCATCCTCATCCTGCTCGAAGGGGTTATCGACCAACGCGGCGATGTCACGCAGCGCCGGCTGGTGGAACACCGGCGTCAGCAGCGGTGCATCGGGCTGCTTCAATGCCCGCTCAACGAGCCTGGGCGCAGAGGCCGCCGGCACCGCGGAGGCAGCCAGGCGATCTTGAGCGTCATACCAGCCGGGCAGCGCGCGGTCGACAGGCGCGGCCAATGCGAGTGTCGACGCCATCGCCAGTTCGGAAACGGTCGGCGCAGGCTGGACCATGGTGTCGTCGTAGCGGACGCCGGCGGGTCCCTCGACCCGATCGCCCAACCAACCCATACCCATCAGACCGGCGGAAAGAACGGCTCCGTGCGCCAGATTACGCACGACACCGCCCGCCTGACGCGCGAGCGCCTTGATTCGAGTTGCGTGTTCCATGGTGTCCTCCATGCTGTGGCCTGAGCCCCGCCGTGATTGGCCCCGGATGTGGGGCCCACCCGGCGCCGCCTGGTTGGGGCGGCGTCCACGTCGCGCGGCAGGTAGGCCGCCACGACGGGCAGGAAACTCGGTCGCCAGTAGGTGTTAAGACCCGCCGCCGCAACCAGACGACAGGACCCGCGGTGCGAGCGTCCATGAAACTGCGTCTCCCGGGACTGGGAGGCGCCGCACCGATGATTGATTTAGAAATGCTGCAATGCAACAGAGGTCGCATTGTATTCGCTCGCAGCTATTTTTGTCAAAACTTGACACCTGGGTATGCGCGACGAGCCCCCTCAGCCCTTCGCGCCAAGCAACGCATCGAGCCGCGCCCAGTCGAAAAACGGTCCTGGATCGGTCTTGCGTCCGGGCGCGATGTCGGAGTGCCCGACCACCGCCTCGATCGGAAAACGTCGCTTGAGTTGTGCAACCAGCGCGGCCAGCCGCTCGTACTGTACCGGCTCAAAAGGCATGGTGTCGCAGCCCTCCAGCTCGATACCGATCGAGAAGTCATTGCAGCGCTCACGCCCATTCCAGCACGACGCCCCGGCATGCCAGGCACGACGGTCGGGGTCGACGAAGCAGATCGTCTCGCCGTCACGGCGGATGAAGTAATGCGCGGACACGCGCAGGTGGTGGATGCTCGCGTAATACGGATGCGCGTCGGGGTCGAGGCAGTTGGTGAAAAGCTGCTCGACGCCGGGGCCGCCGAATTGGTCGGGGGGGAGGCTGATGGCGTGGACGATGATCAGGCACACCGGCTCGCCGGGCGGGCGCTCGTCATGGTTGGGACACCGTGGGCTCAGGTCTTTCATTTACTCATTTGCTCGCTTGCACGCCCTGCGCCCGGAGGCTGGCGCGCCTTCCGGCCCTTGGCGACGATCCTGCTGATCGAACTGTAATGAAGCCGAAGAATTCGGCGAGTTGCGCGAAGGTGAAGACGCCGGAGGCGGCGGCCTCAGCGATCGCGCCATCACGCGACGAACAGCCGTCCACGTACGCCTGCAAGGACGCGCCCTGCCGCCGGCGTTGCAGCCGCGGCACTTCGCTCAGGCGCCCGTCGTCCGGCACCTTCGTGCCATCTCGTCGGCAAACGCCTCGCTGCCGAGGTAGATCTGCGCGTTGAGCCCCTCCCAGGTCGGTGGCAAGCCGACGCCGGCGCGGACGAAGTCCTCGTATCGACGCACGGCAGCCGTCCGCTCCGACCGGAACTGCCCCAAACATCCAGTCCGTATCCAGCCACGGCGGAGGATCGATCAGCCCCATGAGCGCGCGTTGGCTGCTCCACGGCCACTCGCGCCCATCGCCACACAGACCCGCACGCACGGGATTGAGCACCACATAGCGGGCAAGCGCCACGAGATAGGCGTCGGCCTCGACCAGGATCGCCTTGTAGCGCCCCTGGAAAACGTGGCCGATGCCACCGTGGCGTCGATTCACGGCCTGGGCAGACACCCCGTTCAGTTGCCTCATGCCACGGGGGAGGTTCTCCTCGGCCGTCTGCACGACCAGGTGGTAGTGGTTGCCCATCTGGCACCACGCATGACAACGCCAGTTGAAGCGCTCGCAGACCGCGACGAAGAGATCCAGCCACAACAGGCGATCGGCGTCGTCGGCATAGATCGGCTCGCGACGGTCACCGCGCGAGGTCAGGTGATACACCCCTCCGGCAAGCTCGATCCGCAACGGCCGCGCCATGATCCTCTCCCAAGGCTGGAACAGGTCCGATTATCCAAAATCGATAATCGGGAGAGCAAGACCAAAGGAAGAGCCCGCGCCCGCCGCGGGGGTGAATGAGCAAATGCAAGACCTGCCCCCAGGATTCGCCTTCTACGGCCGGAACACCTCGATACCGAGTTGCTCGACATGGCGGTAGTGGCGATCATTGGCCGTGAGCAAATCCAGCCCTCGCTCAAGCGCCGTTGCCGCGATCAACGCATCCGCCATCTGCATGGAATGCGAAAGCGCGAACTGTTCGCAAAGAAAGCATGCACGGGCTGAAATGGCCTCATCCACCTGCACCACCCGAGCACTCCAGAAGCTCAGAGCCTGCCGAAGCACCCGCAACTCGGACTTGTCACGCACCCCTTGAACAAGCTCCATGTACGTGACCGCCGACACCAGAAACCCCGGCATCGCATCCAGCCGATCCGCTGCGCGCGCGTTGCCGCGCAGGTTCCAGATCAGCACGTCCGTATCCACGAGCATCACGACAAGGCCCTGGGCTGGCGCAGCCTGCGCACGTCATCGTCCACCGTACCCTGCCGATCCGCCCACATACCAAACGCAGGATTGCGCTCAGCATGCACCCGAGCACGGGCCTCTTCGCAACGCATCAACACCGCCCGTGCCTGCCCGCGGCTGGTGATGGTCACCCGCTCACCACGATCCGCTGCCGCGAGCACCTCTGCCGTGTGCAGGCGCAAATCCCTGATGGTCGCTTCCATGACGAACTCCGTTTCACAAACGCGTGAACATTACATCACGAAGGCACCGAAGAGAACAGGATGAGCAAATGAAAGACCTGACCCCGGGGTTTCTTGATTGAGCGCGGCCAGCCAGTCGACGCCAGGCAGCATCGCGCATTCGAGCGGCAGTTGTGCGTCGATCACCACCGTGCAGCCCGGCGGACCGTCATCGAAGGTTCGATCTGGACCGGGACAAATCCGCCAAGCTTGGCGCGGCTGGGACGACCGCCGGCCACCAGGCGCTTGCGCCACTGATAGAGCGCCTGCTGCGACAGTCCCTCGCGCTCGGCGTACGCCTTCGGGGTGATGCCCCTCGGCCTCGATCGCCGACAGGTGCGACAACCAGAACGTGCTGCGCTCCGACCTGCTCGTGCTCCCAGAGAAACTGAAGCCAAAGCATGCGGGCTCACCCGGGGCTACGTAAGGATGGGGTTCGTGGAGCGCTTGCGCCGCTTCGCCTTGATCACGAGCACTTCGCGGTTTCATGCCCGCTCGCCCTGCTCGGCAGCGCCTTCTATCCGGTTCTTGTCCATCGGCTCGCAGTTTCGCTTCACGCTTCCTTCCCACCATCGGTCGCCCTCAGGCAGTTGCGCTTCGCTTCGTTCGCTGTGATCAACTTACGGCGGGACTTGCACCCGCAGGAGTGCGCCCATGCTGGGCGCACAAAAAAACGGGAGCCGAAGCTCCCGTTTTCGTTCTCAAACCTGTCGAGAAGACAGATTAGAAGGTGTGACGCACACCGACGAGATACACGTGCGACTCTTTCCCGAAGTGGGCGGTACCACCCGCGTCGGCAGCACCAATACCAGCATTGGTGTCGTTGCCGTTATCAACGAAGTTGTACGCTGCGTAGGCCGTGGTGCGCTTCGACATGGCGTGGGTATAGGCGAGACCGATGCTCTTGGCCTTGCCATCCGCGACGCCGTCGTAGTCGAGTTCGCCGTAGGCAAGGTGGACGTTACCTGCGGCGCTGACGGGAACGATCACGCCGAGTTGCCACTGATCGGCGTCATTGCCGTTAATACCGCGCAGGTTCTCCGAATCCTGGTAGCTACCGAGCAGCTTCACGACACCGAAGTCATAGCCACCACCGACCAACCATTCGGTCTGGTCGTTGTTGCCGTCAACAGCCTGATAAACGGCACCGACGGTCAGCGGACCGTTGGAGTAGTCGAGACCCAGACCATAAGCGTCGTCATCCGAGGGATCGGCAACGGTCGCTACGCCTTCCATGGGAGTCCTGCCGTTGGCTTCGGTGCCCATGGAGTAGATGCCACGCGCGGTCAGACCCGAGAACGTGCCCTTGTATGCAACCGAGTTGCTCCAGCGGGCATTGGTGTTCGGCGCGATCGTGCTACCGGAATCAGCAGCCAGGACGGCTTGCGGAGACATATTGCTGCTCACCAGGGCGTCGTAAAGCTGATCGTAGCCCGGGGCATACTGGCGACCGAGGCTGACCGTGCCAAACGAGCCACCGACGCCAACATAGGCTTGACGCGAGAACGCCTTGTCGGAAACAAGATCAGTGCCGCTGTCGATGTTGTAACCCTGCTCCAGCACGAACACGGCCTTCAGGCCGTTGCCCAGGTCTTCTGCACCACGGAAGCCCAGGCGCGAGCCCGACAGACCACCACTCTGCACGCCAGCCAGGTCATAACCGCCCTGCTTGCCGAAAGCAAGGTAAGCATCGGCGATACCGTAGATGGTCACGTTCGACTGAGCGAAGGCCGGGGCCGAAACGAGGCCGGCGATGGCCAGCGCGATCAGTTTCTTTTGCATATGTTTCTCCTCAAATTTGAAGTTGAGACCTTGGCACCTGCCTTGGCCCTACTCACCTCTCTGGCGAGAAGTTGGAGCGATTCTGCAAACCTGCCGCCGGGCTTGCAAGCATGACAACGCGAAAACGCCACATTCAGGGCTTTGTTGTTGCGGACGTGCAACAGAACCCCCGATCAGCGTCGCGCATCGAGCCGCGACAGCCCCGCGTTCCATGCGAGCAGCTTTTCGTCCGCCGTGACCAGCGTCGCGCCGCGCAAGCTTGCAGAGGCGGCGATGAAGCGGTCCGCGGGATCGCGATGCAGGTCGGCGAATCCCGCAGCCGCGAGCGCAATACGGCCATCGAGCGCAATCTCGAGCAGCCCCGCGCCGAGCAGGCCTGCCCGCCAGCCTTCGACAGCGAGCGGCAGGACAATGCGCCCCCTCTCCACAAGCATCGCGCATTCCCAGAAGCTGACCGCACTGACCGCGACCTCGCCCGCGCGCCACGCCTGCTCGATGCGCGCGCGCGCCTGCGGGCCAAGCGCGGCATCGTCGGCATCCATCCAGATGAGCACGTGCGTGTCGAGGACGATCA
>JBEOKH010000562.1:0-17868 GCA_040275625.1 Thauera sp.
GTTCGCCCAGCGTCTCGAGGGGCGCGGCCAGTGGAGATGGAGCGGGCGAACGGAACAATCCCAAGCATCCAACCCGTTGATTGACAACTGGATTTTCCCATTCACCGCACGGGAAAAGACCACATATTGTACCAGTCAATCGTGCTCGTCAACGCATTGCTTCCGTCGCCGTCTGGGGACGATCAGCAACAGCCACCAAAGCTCAGGTTCTGGCGGCTCGCGTTCAAGCGCCAGTCTCACCGCCTGGTGCCCCGCCAATCGCCTTCACGCGACTGATGAAGCGCTTCATCGGCTCGGACGGCTCTCCCTGGCGGCGCAGCAGGAACGTGGTCAGCGTCGGCGCCGTGCCGGCCAGCGGCCGGATTGCGATGTCCGGGCGCTGCCAAGTCTGCACCTGCGAACCGATCGCGAAACCAATGCCATAGCCTGCGCCCACCAGTGTCAACATCACGCCCAGGCTCGTCGCGTGGTCGGCTACCTTGGGTGTTACGGCTGCTCCATCCAGCACCGCCTGGATTTGGCTGTGACAGCCCGAACCTGCATCCGGGTGGCACAGCACCAACGGGAACTTCAAGGCATCCTGCAACTTGACTTGGACATGAGCAAGCAGCGGATGGCGCGCCGGCACAATCACCGACAGCGGATCGCTCCAAGCCGGCTCGGCCACCAGCCCGTCGTTGACTCCATCCGATAGCGCAAAGCCGATGTCGAGCAGGTCGTTGTGCAGGCCTTTGAGCTGCTGCGAGAACGGCAACTCAAAGACGCGGATGCCCAACTCTGGCTCTTCCTCGCGGCTACGGGCCAACAGCAACGCGATGCGCGGCTGGGCCAGGCTGTCGCAGATGCCGATGCGCAATGTGCCCTGATAGCCTTGGGCCGCGCTCTTGGTCGCCTGTACCGCATGATCGACCGTTGCGAGCACGCGCCGGGCTTCGCCCAACAGCACTTTGCCAGCCCAGGTCAGGCGCGTTTGGCGCGTGCTGCGGTCGAACAACTGCACGTCAAGCAAACGTTCGAGGTCGCGCATCGCACGCGACACCGGCGACTGCTCGATGCCTAAACGTTCGGCCGCTCGGGCCAAGTGCAACTCCTCCGCTACGGCGATGAAGTAGCGCAACAACCTGAACTCCATAGCGGCCTCCTTTTCGCGTTGTTTTGGTGTGGCCGACCCGCCCAACACGTCCGCCCCATTCTTGTTCCAAGGATGAAGTCAATATACCATACCCCCCTATCCTAAACAAAGATGAACATCTATCATGAATCACACAGTCAGGGAGAAGCCAAAGCTCCTCGCTCGTGTGCGTCGCATCCGCGGACAGCTAGAGGGGATCGAGCGTGCTCTGGAAGCCGAAAAGAGATCTGCCGAGGTCCTGCATCAGATCGTTGCGGCACGCGGCGCGCTGACGGGCTTGATGCGCGAAGTCATGGAGGGGCACATCAACTCGCACATCGCCAATCCGCAGGACCCCGGAGACGGTACGCGCGAGCAAGGCGCTGCGGAACTGATCGCAATTCTGCGCAGCTATATGAAGTGAATCCGATGCCGCCTATGGGCGCAGACCTCTTGGGAGGATCATCGACGATCGCGCATCACGAGCGAGTGGATGGGGACCTGTCCTGGTTGCCACCGCAGAGCGCCATCGACAGTAGGCCGAGTGCCATGACCGTAGGGTGGCTATCGCTCAGCGGACGAATGCAGTTGTTGAGCCGCAGCACGCTGCCGCGACCGTTCAGGCTTTCTGCGCTTTGCCCAGCAACCGCAGTCCGTTGAGCACCACCAACAGGCTGGCCCCCATGTCGGCGAAGACCGCCATCCACATCGTTGCGTTTCCAAAGACGGCGAGCACAAGGAAGACGGCCTTGATGCCGAGTGCCAGCGTGATGTTCTGCCACAGCACTGCATGGGTCGAACGCGACAGTTTTACCGTTTCGGCGATGCGCCGCAGATCATCGTTCATCACGACGACATCGGCTGCTTCCATCGCGGTATCGGTGCCGGCCGCGCCCATTGCCACGCCGATGTCGGCTTGCGCGAGAGCGGGCGCGTCGTTGATGCCGTCCCCGGTCATCGCGGTTGGTCCTAGATCGCGCTGCAACGTCTTGATCGCTTCGAGCTTGTGCTCGGGCAACAAGTCGCCGCGTGCCTGCGCGATGCCGGCCTCCAGCGCGACAGCCGTGGCGGTGGCCTGGTTGTCGCCGGTCAGCATGACCGGGGTGATGCCCAGCGCCTGGAGCGACGCGACGGCCTCGCGCGAGGAGGGCTTGATGGTGTCGGCGACTGCGAACAGCGCGAGGACCCTCTCCGGCCTGGCCAGCAGCGTGACGGTGCGGCCCATCTCCTCATGCTGCTTCAGCCGCTGCTCCAGCGCCGGCGAGCACTGCCCACGTTCTTCGATCAGGCGGTGGTTGCCGAGCACATAGGTCACGCCACCGACCTCGGCCTGCACACCACGCCCGGCCAGCGCCCTGAAGTCCCGCGCCTCGACACCGTTGGGCTTCAGGCCGGCAGCAATCGCGCGCGAGACCGGATGGTCGGAGTGGCTGGCCAGCACCACGGCGACGTGTTCGGCCTGCGCCGCCTCGGTTTCCAGATCGACGACGGCCCAATCCACCAGCCGCGGCTTGCCCTCGGTGATCGTGCCCGTCTTGTCAAGCGCGATCGCCTTCAGCTTGCGCGCCTCTTCGAGGTAGATGCCGCCCTTGACCAGGATGCCGCGACGGGCGGCCGCCGCCAGGCCGCTGACGATGGTCACCGGCGTCGAGATCACCAGCGCGCAGGGGCAGGCGATGACCAGCAGCACCAGCGCCTTGTAGATGGCCTGCATCAAGCTCCAGCCGAGCAGCCACGGGCCGAGCAGCGCAACCGTCAGCGCGATCATGAAGATCGCCGGCGTGTAGACCGCCGCGAAGCGGTCGACGAAGCCCTGCGTCGGCGCGCGCGTCGCCTGCGCTTCCTCGACAGCATGGATGATGCGCGCAAGCGTCGAATTCGACGCCGAAGCCGTGACCTCGAACTCGAAGACTTCCAGCACCCGGCTATTGAAAAGCTTGTCGCCGGGCGCGGGTGGCGCGCCTTCACTGCATCAGCGGATCGGTGCGGTGTACGACTTCGTGCGCAACGAGATCGCCTACGGCTGCAACGAGGCGGATGAGTTGCCGGCCTCGTGGGTGCTGGCTGACGGCTAAGGGCAGTGCAACACCAAGGGGACTAAACCCTGTAAGATATCCCCTCCAGGGGCATAGGATCAAGGCGCTCGGTTATGCACACACATCACTCCGATACACATCAGTCACATCCCGCGATCGTTAAGCAGCTGCGCCGCGCCGGAGGTCATCTGAACAGCATCGTGGAAATGATCGAGCAAGGCCGCTCCTGCCTCGACATCGCACAGCAGCTACAGGCGGTGGAGAAGGCGATTCAGCAGGCGAAGAAGACGCTCATTCAGGACCACCTTGATCACTGCCTGGAGGATGTGGTTGGCCCCTTGGCGCGCGATCAACGCGAGTCCATGGCCGAGTTCAAAGAGATCACCCGATACCTGTGAGCCTTCTATGCCGTCTCTTGCCGAACTGATTCACCAGGGAACCGCGAGCGTCTGACGCCATGCTGCAGATTCTTGCCAACCGCACGTACCGACACCTGTTTCTCGCACAGGTGATCGCGCTCGTCGGTACGGGATTGGCGACGGTGGCGCTCGGGCTGCTGGCATACCAGTTGGCCGGCGCGGATGCGGGAACGGTGCTCGGCACCGCATTCGCGATCAAGATGGTGGCCTACGTCGGTGTGGCGCCGGTCGCAACTGCGCTGGCTGACCGATTCCCTCGCCGCACGATGCTGGTCTGTCTGGATCTGGTACGTGCTGCCGTTGCGCTACTGCTGCCTTTCGTTTCGCAGGCGTGGCAGGTCTATGTCCTGATCTTCGTACTGCAAGCGGCGTCGGCGGCCTTCACGCCCACCTTCCAGGCGACGATCCCCGACGTACTGCCCGATGAGAAGGAATACACCCAGGCGCTCTCGCTTTCGCGCTTGGCCTACGACCTGGAAAGCCTCGTGAGCCCGATGCTGGCGGCGGCGCTTCTAACGGTCGTCAGCTTTCACAACTTGTTCGCCGGCACAGTCGTCGGCTTTCTTGCGTCCGCCGCGCTTGTGGTTTCAGTCGTGCTGCCGAGCCCCAAGGCGAGCGAGCATCGCGGCATCTACGACCGCACGACGCGCGGCCTGCGCATCTACCTCGCGACTCCCCGGTTGCGGGGACTATGGGCCGTGCAGGCCGGCGTAGCAGCGGCCGGTGCCATGGTCTTCGTGAACACCGTGGTGCTGGTGCAGTCCGCTTGGAGCTTGAGCCAAACCCAGGTCGCATTGGCCTTGGCGACATTCGGTGCAGGGTCCATGGTGGCAGCGCTGGCCTTGCCCCGGGCACTGGAGCGCTTACCCGATCGGCCAGTGATGCTCGCAGGTTTAGCCGTGCTGGTGCTGGGCCTGGCCCTTGGGTCGATCGTTCAGGGAATGAATGGCCTGCTGCCGTTGTGGTTCGTGCTCGGCCTTGGATACTCCGCTGCTCAGACGCCTTCGGGTCGGTTGCTGCGCCGCTCTGCGCATCCAGAAGATAGACCGTCGGTGTACGCGGCGCAGTTCGCGCTATCACATGCCTGCTGGCTGGTGTTCTATCCATTGGCCGGGTGGCTTGGGGCAAGAGCGGGGCTTCCCTGGGCCTTCGCAGTGCACTGTGCGGCAGCGATCGTCGCGCTTGTACTGACCCTCAAGCTATGGCCGGCCGATGACCCGGAAGTGCTTGAGCATGAGCACCATGACCTACCGCCAGGTCACGCGCACGCGGATGGCACCGAGCCAAGGACCGCAGGACTGCGCCATACCCACCCCTATGTGGTGGACGACTTGCACCCACGCTGGCCGGGCTTAGAACGATGAACCACCTAGCTGATACATCTAAGAGTAGCGTCCTCGGGCTCATGACGCGGGAGCGCTGGATCGAGGTCGGGCGCATCGTGTTGACGGGAGCCGTCGCACTGCTCTATTGGCGGCAGCTTGTCCCGCTCTACGTCCTGTGGGCAGCGGTCGGCATCGGCCTTTACCCGCTAGTCAAGACCGGGCTGATTGATCTGTTCACCGAACGAAAAATCGGTACCGAAATCTTCGTCACGATTGCAACGCTCGTCGCGGTGTTCGGCGGCGAAACGGTTGCCGGCGCTGTGTTGATGGTCATCATCCTCATTGCCGAGTTCATCGCCGAGTTGAACACTGATCGCGCGCGGGCATCCATCAAGGAACTGATCGGCGCTGTGCCGCAGACGGCACTGGTCCGCGAGGATGGCACGGAGCGCACAGTGCCCATCACCGCGGTCAAGGCCGGGCAAGTCGTTCTCGTGCGTACCGGCGAGAAGATTCCGGTTGACGGCGTGGTGGTCGGCGGCAGCGCTGCAGTGAATCAGGCGCCGATCACTGGCGAAAGCGTGCCCCAGGACAAAACCGAGGGCACGCAAGTCTTCGCCGGAACAATCGTCGAATCCGGTGCGATCGACGTGCGCACGGATAGGGTCGGCGGCGACACGATCTTTTCCCGCATCATTGCCTTGGTCGAGAGCGCCGAGTCCGAAAGAGCACCAGTACAGAAGCTGGCGGACAAGGTGGCGAGCTGGCTGATCCCGGTCGTTCTGATCTTTCTGGTCGGCGTATTCCTCGTCACGCGCGATGTCTCGAAGGTGGTGACGCTGTTGATCTTCACATCGCCGGCAGAGCTTGGCTTGGCGACACCGCTCGTCATGATTGCCGCAATCGCCCGCGCCGCGCGGAGCGGCATTCTGATCAAGGGCGGCCTCTATCTGGAGCTGCTGGCGAAGGCCGACGCGGTGGTCTTTGATAAGACCGGCACGCTGACCGCGAATAAGCCGGAGGTCGTACAGGTTCAGTCCTTTGACCCGACCCTCAATGAGGACGATCTTCTGCGCCTTGCGGCTGCGGCAGACCGACGCTCTGCGCATCCGCTGGCCAAAGCTGTTTTCGAGGGTGCGACGCGCCGAAGCATTCAGGTACCGGAGCCACAGACTTTTGAACAGTTGCAGGCACGCGGCGTCAAGGCGACCGTCGACGGCAAGATCGTACTGGTGGGCAATCCGGCGCTGCTGCTTGAAGCCGGGGTGACGATCGACCAACCTGTCGCAGAGTCCGGCCGCACCCCGGTGCATGTGGCGGTAGACGGCAAGCTTGTCGGTGTCATCTTCATTGCGGACACGTTGAGGCAGGGAGCGCGTGCGGCGATTGCCTCGCTCAAGGAAAGCGGCGTCAAGCGTGTCGTCATGTTGACAGGAGACAACGCCGCAACGGCCAACGCGATCGCGGGCGAACTCGGAGTAGATGACGTTAAAGCCGACCTGATGCCGGAGGGCAAGGTCGTCGCGATCTCAGAACTTCAGAAGCAAGGGCTCAAGGTCGCCATGGTCGGCGATGGCGTCAACGACGCGCCCGCACTGGCGAGCGCAGATGTCGGCATCGCCATGGGCGGCGGCGGTGCCCAAGCAGCCCTTGAGGCCGCAGACATCGCGTTGATGACCGACGACCTGAGCAAGATCGTGGCTGCACGCAGCATTGCACGCCGCTCCTACCGCACCATCCAGGAGAACCTGTGGGTTGGTGTCGGTGTCGTGCATGTGCTGGGAATCACCGCCGCGTTGCTGGGATGGATCGGACCGATTCAGGCCGCCTTCATCCACCTCGGCCCTGACGTCCTGGTGTTCCTGAATTCCGTGAAGCTGTTGCGGGTGAAGATCGCTGGTACGTGACGATGACAATCCAGCAGCCTCCATCCCCGACAGCCACGGTGCACGCTACGCCAGCGAACGCTGTCGTGCGCACATTCGCATGGATGGCGCGACTGGTCCTGGTGTTGCTGCTGGTGGTCGATCAGGTAGGAGCACCGTTGCATGCGCATCACCATGACTTCGGTGTCGATGGTCTGGCCCTCGCCGACGTGCATGCGCACAACGCCGAGGTGCATGACGGGCACACCGTAGACGCTCGGCATATCGAGGATTGTTCGGGAATCGGCGGCGGCCATTCGGTCCTCGCACTTCGCGTTGAGGGCAGGACGTTCGTCGCTTCGTCCGAGAAGTCCGATGGCGACCAGCAGCATGCAGCCTTCGTTGCGCTGCTCATGGCAGTGGCAGCACCGTCGGTCGATATTCGCCGGCAGCCTGACGATTGGCCCCGCCAGGCGGCACCCCTGTACTCCACAGGCGTAGTCCGTCCACAGGTAAGAGCGCCCCCACTCCGCGCTTGACGTCAGTTCCCCATTGACCAGTCAAGGGCCTGCTCGCCGGTTGCGGCGGCGGGCTGGCATTTCCGCGGAGTATTTATGTCTTACCAATCTTCACTTTGGACGCGCACGCTCTGCGCTTCCGCAATCGCGTTCTCTCTCTCGTCGACGGCCTTGGCTGCCGACGAGTTCGCCGTTTCCACCGCGCAGATGCAGGCCCTGGGCGTACAGCTACAGCGCCTGGACAAGCCTGCATCCATTCCGGGCATGACCTATCCAGCCCGCGTCGTGCTGCCTCCCTCGCAGGAATACGTCGTCAGCGCGCCGCTGGCCGGCGTGGTCGATCAATTGCTGATCGGTCAGAACGAAGCCGTCAAGCCGGGGCAGGCCTTGCTCCGCTTGGCCAGCCCGGAATTGGGCGAGCAGCAGCTCAAGCTGATGGAAGCGGCCTCACGCAACCGCTTGGCGCAACGAACCCTGCAACGAGAGAAGCAACTGGCATCCGAAGGTATCGTGCCCGAGCGCCGGGCGCAGGACGCACAGAACGCCGCCGCCGAGGAGCAAGCCCGCGTGCGACAGGCTGAGGCCGCCTTGCGGCTGGCCGGATTGGATGCCGCATCCATACGCCGCGTTGCTGAAGGCAGCGCCATGCAGGATGCGCTAGTCATCCGGGCACGCGCCGGGGGCATCGTGACCGAGCTGAGCATCAAGCCCGGCCAGCGCGTAGCACCCTCCGATCCCTTGGTGCGGGTTGCCGACACCGGCAAGCTGTGGCTCGACATTCAATTGCCGGTGGAGCGTCAGTCGCAGGTGACGGCACGCGGCGGTCAAGTGGGCATCGTAGGTCGGGATGCGAGCGCCGTCACCGCAAGCCTGGGCAGCACGGTCAGCGACAACCAGACCATCGTGCTGCGCGCGCAGGTCACGCGCGGGGCGGCGTTGCTGCGGCCGGGCGAGTTCGTGCAGGCCCAAGTGGCCTTTGCCGGTGGCGGCGAAGGCTGGCCGGTGCCGGTCGCCGCCGTGGCGCGACAGGACGGCAAAGCCTATGTCTTTGTGCGCACCGACAAGGGCTTCGTGGCCACGCCGGTGGAGGTACTGGACAGCGCCGGCCAGGCCCTGCGCATAAAGGGCGCGCTGCGCCCCGGCCAGGAGATCGCCATCACGTCCGTGATCGGCCTGAAAGCAGCCTGGCTCGGCAAGGGCGGCGGCGAGAAGGGTGAATGACATGCTGACCCGTCTCGTTCAATTCGCGCTCGCGCAGCGCTTGTTCGTCCTGCTGGCCGGCGCCTTGTTGGCCGGTGCGGGCTGGTATGCCTTCCGCAACCTGCCGATCGATGCGTTTCCCGACGTAGCGAGCACGCAGGTCAAGATCATCATGAAGGCCCCGGGCATGACGCCCGAGGAGATCGAAACTCGCATCGCCGTACCGATCGAAGTCGAGATGCTGGGCATTCCCAACCAGCGCATCCTGCGCTCGATGTCCAAGTACGGCATCGTCGACATCACGGTCGATTTTGAGGACGCCACCGACATCTATTGGGCACGTCAGCAAGTGGCTGAACGGCTGTCCAACATCAGTGCCGATCTGCCTAGCGGCATCAGCGGTGGCATGGCGCCGATCACGACGCCGCTCGGCGAAATGTTCATGTTCACCGTCGAGTCCAAAGAGATGTCGCTGGAGGAGCGACGTAGCTTGCTCGACTGGGTGATCCGGCCCGCCCTGCGTTCGGTGCCGGGCGTGGCGGATGTCAATGCGCTGGGCGGCAAGGTGCGCACGTTCGAGATCGTTCCCGACCCAGTGAAGCTCGCCGCGGTGGGCCTGTCCACCACGCAGTTGCGGAAAGCCATCGAGGAAAACAACCGCAATGACGGCGCTGGCCGTCTGCGTGAAGGCGATGAAGTGCTGCTGGTGCGCAGCGAAGGCAGCATCAGGACCATGGAGGATCTGCGCGCCATCGTCGTCAAGGCCGAGGGCGGCGCGAGCGTGCGCGTTGCCGACGTTGCCCAGGTGCGCGAGGGCTATCTCACGCGCTACGGCGTGGTGACGCAAAGCGGTAAGGGCGAGGCCGTGGAAGGCCTGGTGCTCGGGTTGGCCGGCGCCAATGCACAGAAAGTTGTGCAAGGCGTGACGCAGAAGCTGGAAGAACTCAAGCCCACCTTGCCCAAGGGCGTCGAGATCAAGGTCTTCTACAACCGCGCCAATCTCGTGGAGACGGCCGTGGGCACCGTGTCTAAGGCGCTGCTGGAGGCGACCGTGCTGGTGCTGGTGCTGCTGGGGGCCTTCCTGGGCAACCTGCGGGCCGCGGTGACGGTGGCTGCGGTGCTGCCACTGTCAGCGCTGGCCACCTTCATCCTGATGCGCTGGTATGGCATGTCGGCCAACCTGATGAGCCTGGGTGGTCTGGCTATCGCGCTGGGCATGCTGGTGGACGGTGCGGTGGTGGTGGTCGAAAACATCGTCCAGCACCTGGCCCATGACGGCAAGGACAAGCTACCGCGCCAGCACGTGGTGTTCCGGGCGGTGCGCGAGGTGGCTGCCCCCGTGGCTGCCGGCATTCTGATCATCGCCGTCGTGTTCCTTCCCTTGATGACGCTGCAAGGTCTGGAAGGCAAGTTCTTCGTGCCCGTGGCGATGACGATCGTGTTCGCGCTCGCCAGTTCGCTCATCCTGTCGCTGACCGTCATTCCCGTGCTGTCGTCCTTCCTGTTCAAGAAGGTGCAGCACGACGATCCCTGGCTGCCGCGCCAGGCACTGCGGCTGTATTCGCCGATCCTGGACTTTGCCCTGCGCCGGCAGACGCTGGTCTTCATCGTGGCTGGCGTCATGCTGGCGCTCGCGGTGGGTGTCTACACCCTGGTGGGCAAGACCTTCATGCCGACCATGGACGAAGGCGACATCATCGTCGGCATCGAGAAGCTGCCCTCGGTGAGCCTGGAGCAGACGGCGGAACTCGACCTCAAGATTCATCAGGCGTTGATGAAGGGCGTGCCCGAGATCACCGGCGTCGTCGCGCGAGCCGGCGCCGACGAGATCGGCCTGGACCCCATGAGCCTGAACCAGACCGACACCTTCCTCGTGCTCAAGCCACGCAGCGAATGGCCCGCAGGCGGCAAGCCGGCGCTGGAAGACAAGATTCGCGGCGTGCTCGACCAGTTGCCGGGCGTGGTCTACAGCTTCACGCAGCCGATCGACATGCGCGTGTCCGAGATGATCATCGGCGTGCGCGGCGACGTGGCGATCAAGATCTTCGGGCCGGACTTGAAAACGCTCAATGACCTCGCCGCCCAGGTCGAAAAGCTGGTCAAGGAAGTGCCCGGCAACCAGGACGTCTACACCGTCGAGAACGATGGCGTGCAGTACCTGCGTGTGGTGGTCGATCGGCTGGCCGCAGGACGCTACGGTCTGTCGGTTGAGGAGGTGCAGGACGCCCTGCGTGTGCAGATCGAGGGTATGCGCGCCGGCACGGTGATCGACGGCAACCGGCGCATCCCGATCGTGGTACGCGGGCCGGACGGCGTGAAGGTGTCACCGGCAGAATTCGCGGCGCTCCACATCACCACGCCTGGCGGACAGAGCGTGGCGCTGGATCAGCTTGCCAGGCTGGAGCGCGAAAGCGGCCCAGTGAAGATCGACCGCGAGATGGGCAGCCGCTATGGCGTGGTGATCGCCAACGTCACCGGGCGCGATCTGGTGGGCTTCGTCGAAGAGGCCAAGGCCAAGATCGCGCAGTCGGTGCAGCTACCCACCGGCTACCGCATTGCCTGGGGTGGGCAGTTCGAGAACCAGCAGCGCGCGGCCGCGCGCTTGGCACTGGTGGTGCCGTTGTCGCTGGGCTTCATCTTCGTGATCCTGTTCTCCACCTTTGGCTCGGTGCGCCAAGCCCTGCTGGTGCTGAGCAATGTTCCCTTCGCGCTGGTGGGCGGCATCATGGGGCTGTGGTTGACGGGCGAGTACCTGTCCGTGCCGGCCTCGGTGGGTTTCATTGCCCTGCTGGGCATCGCCGTGCTCAACGGCGTGGTGCTGGTGAGTTACTTCAATCAGTTGCATGCCGAAGGCCTGCCGCTCGTCGAGTGCGTCACCCAGGGCGCGAGAAGGCGCTTGCGGCCGGTGCTGATGACCGCATCGATCACCGCTTTCGGGTTGATACCACTGTTGTTCGCCACCGGCCCAGGCTCGGAAATCCAGCGCCCGTTGGCCATCGTTGTCATCGGCGGACTGATCACGGCCACCGCCCTGACGCTGATCCTACTGCCCATCCTTTACCTGAGATTCGCACACGCCAAGCCGTCGGCGGCCCCGGAGGTGAGTCATGCCTAAGTCCTGCTTGACCTTGATTCTTGATCCGCAGATTGAGGAGAAGCTGCTCGACCTGCTGCTCGAAGTCGCAGGTGATGAACTCTTCGTCAGCACGCCGGCGTTCAGCCACGGCACAACCCACGGGCGGCTGTCGGAAGAGGAAAAAGTGATGGGGCGCAGCCACGCGGTCCGGGTGCAGATCCTGGTCACCGAGGAACGGCAGGAGCAACTCCTGCAACTGCTGCGAGAACGTTTTGCCGGCACCGGATTGCGTTACTGGGCAACACCGTTGTCGATCGATGGAGAGATTGCATGAAGTCTTGGATCATGATGACCTTGGGGTGGGCGCTGGTGCTGCCGCTGCAGGTGGTTGCGCAGCCCGCCACTCCGTCCGACCTACCTCCTGCCGAACTTGCACGTGCGGCCATCGAGCAGGAGCCTTCCGTGGTGAAAGCCCGGTATGCGCTGGAAGCAGCAGGCCATGCGGGGCGCAGGATCGCTGCATCACCCTACGAGTGGTCTGTAGGAGTCGACGGCCAGAGACGCCGCTACGACACAGGTGGCAATTCCAACGAATGGACCGCCAGGATCGAGCGGCCGATCCGAATTGGCGGCAAAGCCGAACTCGACCAAGGCCTGGGCGACGCTACCGAGCGGATAGCTCGTGTCGAGTTGGCGCAAGCGCGGCATGAAGCGGCGCGTGCATTGGCTGACTTGTGGATCGACTGGCTGGCAACTATCCAAGCGCGAGAACTGGCCAAAGAGCAACTCGGCTTCGCCGAATCGAGCGCGTCAGCAGTCGCCGGGCGCCGCAAGGCCGGCGATGCGTCGCTTCTGGATCTCAACGCTGCGCAAGCGGACGCAGCCGAAGCGCGCCGACAGTTCGATGCCGTGCAGGCACAGGAGGCCAAGGCGATCCTTCGCCTGCGCGCACGTTTTCCGTCCCTGGTGATGGAGCCGCGGTCCTTAAGCGAGCCCGTGGAACTAGACATGGAGGAGGTGCAGTGGCGCGAACGGGTCCTGGCCGAGAGCGAAACGCTGCGGATCATGCAGGAATCGCTGAAGCGGGCCGAACTGACGGCCGATCGGGCACGGGCCGATCGGATTCCTGATCCCACGGTTGGCATTTACACGGCCTCGGAGGCTCGTCGCAGTGAACGCATCGTCGGTGTCAGCGTGAGCATCCCGCTCGGAGGGACCTATCGCAGGGAGACCATGCAAGAGGCGCTCAAGCAGGTAGACGTGACGCGGGCTGAACTGGAGCGCCAGCGCAAGGAAGTCGACCTGGCGATTGCGGAAACCATCAACGATGCCCGCACTGCACTGCGGCGATGGAGGTTGGCCGAGCAGTCCGCACAGATGGCCCGCGAGAACGCCAGGCTCGGCCAGCGTGGCTATGCCCTCGGCGAGGGGGATCTGCAATCGCTGCTGCTGCTACGTCGGCAATCCGTTGATGCTGTCGGCGCATCGCTTTCATCCCGCATCGAAGCGTTGAAGGCGCGCAATCGACTGCTGGTCGATGCCCATTTGATTTGGGGGTTAGCCGATGAGTAAGGCTGCGCCGCTGCGCCGCGTGCCATCTTGAACGATCAAGCTGCTTTAAGTGGCTTGAAGTGGACCTGCCGGGAATTCAATCCCGGCCCTGAAACCGGAAGCGTGAAATGCAAGGTGGAACCGTAAGACCGTTCAGGAGCGCATTCATGTTGGTCCTTCGTGCTGCAAGCAGCGGCCTCATGACGGAGAGAACATGGACCTGCGTCACATCCGGGCCTTCATTGCAGTGGCCGAGGAGTTGCACTTCGGCCGCGCGGCGAAGCGCCTGCATATCGAGCAATCACCCCTATCCCGCACGATCCGCAAGCTGGAGGCCGACTTGGGAGTGACCCTGCTCCAGCGCACGCCGCGCGGTGCCAGCCTAACCTGGGCCGGGCGCGCCTTTCTGCAGGATGCCCGCCGCGTCATACTGGCCGTCGAGCACGCCGAAGCCAGAGCACGCGCGGCGGCCGAGGGGTATCAGGACACGCTGCGCATTGCGCTGGCGGGCGACATCGGACGGGTTCGACTGTCGACGTTGCTCGCACTGTGCCGACAGGAAGCTCCGCAAGTGAACATCCGGCTGTCAGAGGTGCCACTCGCTCAATTGGTGCATGGACTGAGCACGGACCTGTTCGATGCCGGCCTTGCGATGATCGATGACGTGGACGCTGGGATTGTTGCGGCACCGTTGTGGGAAGACCCGTTGGTGGTCGCTCTTCCTGCGCGACATCCGCTACTGGTCTTCAAGGAGGTGCCCCTGGAAGAAGTGGTGAGCTATCCGCTGGTGCTGTGCGATCCACAGGTTTGCGAAGGCTGCAGCCGACAGCGCGAACGGCTGTTCCGATCAGTCGAGGCTCGGCCGATAGTGGCTGAATATGTCACTACTCATGGCCTGATGTTGGCGCTGGTGGCCGCGGGCTACGGAATCGGCTTTTCGAGCGCTGCACACGTTGCTGATTGCCAGCATGCCGACGTGGTGGCTCGACCGCTGGCCGATCGGGTGGCATCTCTGACCACCTATCTGCTGCGGCTAGAAGGAGAGATGAGGGACGCACTGAGGCAATTCATCGACCGTGCTCAGCGTGCGGCGCCACCGTCAGGCGCCTGATAGACGGTCGGTTTAATGACCGCCTATCGGAGGGCGTGATTCTTTTTCGGTCTTACGTCTGACCCAAATTGCATCGCGGCAAGCGGCTGCGCACCTGCTCTTTGTGAACAGCCAAATATGCCAATCTGTTGCTGATGCGTGACTCACCATTCGCTGCCAGAAAAATCAGTGAGGTGACACGGAAGGCATGTGCACCTGCCGGCTGCAAATCGGCTCGGAGCAGTGACACATTGGCTCTTTACCCCTCGATGACTTCGGGCAAAAACTTTGTCGAAGGTTTCCGGGTAGAGCGCAGGCCACTCGTGCTCTGTTGATGCATGGAGGCGCACGACCTTTCAGGCTGTTTCTCCAGGTAACGGAGTATTTCCACGGGGCATTATGGCGGAGGACTACGGCGCGTCGCAAGGTGTGATCGACCAATTTTGATCGGCTGTATCACCGACGGGCAACATCCTCTCCAACGATGAAGGCCCCGCGCTTCATCCGGATTTCTTGGGCGATCGCCGCACCCATGGGGGCGCGCGTCTGCCGGAGTTCAATCCGACGATGGGAAGCGCGCGATATGCCGAAATCGAGCTGCCTTGCATTTGGCACCAAGACGTATTACCGACCGATCGAGGTGGCGATCCGTTGGGCGGGCCTCTTGCGTTTTGAGTTGCGGATCCTGGAAGCGCTAGGCTCGCGCGCTATTCCCGATATGAGCGACTTCCCGCGCTGGCCGATGCTGCGGCTGTTCGCGGAGCGCATCTTCGATGCGCTGGCGCACGATGAACTGCCCTTCGGCAAGGCTGGCATCGCACATGAATCGCAGCGACTGGCACTCGATGACCCTGACTTGATCGTGCGTCACGTCGATCTGAGGGCATGGATGTCGTACTACTACCCCGGCGAGCGGCCGCAGTTCCTGTTCGACGAGATCGAGCGCGAGCTGCATCCGGCGGTGAACCTGGCAACGCTGAACGTGCTGCTGGCCGATCGCGAAGCGTCCAAAGTGCAGCTCGCAGAACTCGTACAACTGCATGCGGCATTGCGGGCTCAGTATGAAGCGTTGGCGAAGGAGCACGCCGTCCGCATAGCCGAGAGCGGCGGCGAACGTGAGCTTGGACTGCGCAGCGAATCAACATATCTGAACATCATCGGCGGTCTGCTGACTTTGCTGTTAGGCAAGTCACCCGCGGGCAAGTCCTATTCATCCTTCCAGAACATGGACGCCGTGGTCAGTGCGTTGTTGGCCCACCATGAAGGACGGCCCGGCATCAGCGAGCGCACGCTGTGGAGCAAGCTCGCCCAGGCTCGCCGCCACTTGGAGGCATCGCGCTAACCCCACAGCGCACTTACTGCAATTGCAGTGGCGAGTTCTGCTGTTGCAGTGAATTCCGCGGCTGCGGCGTATGGAATGCAAGGCATTTTCTGAACAGCGCCATCGAGCGTCTAGGAGTGCCTACCATGTCTTCGCAGACCACCGCGCCGGCCTTGGCGCCTGAACACCGCATCATGCGCCGCGCGGAAGTCGAGGCCAAGACCGGCTTCAAGCGCGCCCACATCTACAGCCTGATGAAGGAAGGCAAGTTCCCCAAGGCCATGCGCCTGGGTGTGCGCGCGGTCGGCTGGGATTCTGTGGAAATCGAACAGTGGATCGCTGACCGCCGCAACGATCGCGCCTGACGCGGCTTCTCCCCTCATGCCATTGAACAAGGAGAAGCCCATGCAGGTGGTTTCGATCATTTCGACCAAGGGTGGCGTGGGCAAGACCACGACGGCCGCCAATCTAGGCGGCTTCGCCGCCGACGCCGGGCTGCGCGTGCTGCTGCTAGACCTAGACGTGCAGCCCACACTGTCGAGCTACTTCACACTGGCCGTTCGTGCACCCGCCGGCATCTACGAGATGCTGACGGTCAACGAGCACCGCGCCGAGCAACTGGTGTCCCATACCGCCATTGCGCGCCTGCATCTGGTGCTCTCCAATGACGACCGCGGCGAGCTGAACACGCTGCTGCTGCATGCGCCCGATGGCCGCTTGCGATTGCGCCATCTGCTGCCTGCGCTGGCGCCGAGCTACGACCTGGTGCTGATCGACACGCAGGGCGCGCGCAGTGTGCTCCTGGAGATGGCAGTGCTGGCCTCGGATATGGCGCTGTCGCCGGTCACGCCGGAAATCCTCGCAGCGCGCGAACTGCGCCGCGGCACCTTGCAGCTCATCGAGGACATCGCGCCGTACCGGCACCTCGGTATCGAGCCACCGCCATTGAATCTGCTCATCAACCGCGTGCATCCGGTGTCGTCGAACGCGCGGCTGATTCAACAGGCGCTGCGGCAGGTGTTCCAGGGCCAGGCCGGCGTGCGCGTCCTCGACACCGACGTGCCGGCGATTGAAGCCTATCCACGCGCCGCGACCAGAGGCTTGCCGGTGCATCGAGTGGAGTACCGACAGCCCACGGGCCGTAACGCCCCTGCGGCGCTGGCCACTATGCGCGCGCTGGCCGGCGAACTGTTCCCGCAGTGGCAGGACCGCTTCGCCCAAGTCAGCGGTCGCGCCGACGCGGCAGGCACAGCAGGGAGCGCGGGCGATGGCGAACGCGCATGAACTGGCGAGAGGCCGCAAACGCCTGCGCGCCCTCATCGAGTTCGCGCTAGGTGAAGGCTGGCACGTGGTGCGCACGCCCGGCGGACACCTCAAGTTCACGAAGTCGGGCTGCGCTTCGATCTACACCAGGTCAACCGCGAGCGATCACCGAGCCGGCCTCAACGCGCGCGCGCAGCTTCGACGCGCCGACCGGCAAGCTCGGGACGGCATTGCCGACGAGCCGATGCCTGGGGAGGACGGCCGTGGCTGACCTGACCCAGCAAGACATGGCCGCCAAACTGCTGGCCTCCGGCTTCGAGCGCACCAGCCCAACGGCTGCGGCCCTGACCGATCCCATCGCCGACACGCCGATGGTCGTGACGCTGGACCAGTTGCGCCCGTATGACCACGACCCGCGCGTGACGCGCAACCCAGCCTACGAGGACATCAAAGCTTCGATCCGCGAGCGCGGATTGGACGCACCGCCCGCGATCACACGCCGGCCCGGTGAGCCGCACTACATCATCCGCAACGGCGGTAATACCCGCCTGGCGATCCTGCGTGAGCTGTGGAGCGAAACCAAGGACGAACGCTTCTTCCGCATCCCCTGCCTGTTCCGCCCGTGGCCGCAGCGCGGCGAGGTGGTGATGCTCACCGGCCACCTGGCCGAGAACGAGCTGCGCGGCGGGCTGAGCTTCATCGAGCGGGCCTTGGGCGTGGAGAAGGCGCGCGAGTTCTACGAGCAGGAGAACGGCCAGGCGCTGTCGCAGAGCGAGCTGGCGCGACGCCTCACGGCCGATGGGTTTCCGCTGCCGCAGTCGCACATCAGCCGCATGCAGGACGCCGTGCACTACCTGCTGCCGGCGATCCCGAACCTGCTGTACGGCGGGCTCGGCCGCCACCAGGTCGAACGGCTCGCGGTGCTGCGCAAGGCGTGCGAGCGCACCTGGGAGCGGCGTGCGCTGAGCCGCAACCTGTCGGTGGACTTCGCCACGCTGTTCCAGGACGTGCTCGCGCAGTTCGACACGCAGCCCGACAACTTCTCGCCGCAGCGGGTGCAGGACGAGCTGGTCGGCCAGATGGCCGAGCTGCT
>JBEOKH010000563.1:0-5632 GCA_040275625.1 Thauera sp.
GGAGGCGGCGTGGAAACGCGTCAAATCCAATCGCGGCAGTGCTGGGGCGGATGGGTTGTCGATCGCCGAGACAGCGGAGCACCTGAGAACGCACTGGCCCCGGATTCGGGAATCCTTGCTGGATGGCAGCTACCGGCCTGTGCCGGTGCGCCGCGTCCAGATCCCGAAGCCCGATGGCGGCGTGCGCGAACTGGGGATTCCGACGGTGACGGATCGGCTGATCCAGCAAGCCCTGCTGCAAGTCTTGCAGCCCATGATTGATCGGACATTCTCCGAACACAGCTACGGCTTCCGGCCGGGGCGCCGTGCGCACGACGCGGTGCTCGATGCACAGCGCTACGTGCAGGACGGTTACCGGGTGGTGGTCGATGTGGATCTGGAGAAGTTCTTCGACCGGGTCAATCACGACATTCTGATGGAACGCCTGGCGAGGCGAATCGACGACAAGGCCGTGCTGCGGCTGATCCGTCGTTACCTCGTGGCCGGGATCATGGATGGCGGCGTGGTCATGGCGCGCTACGAGGGGACGCCGCAAGGCGGACCGCTATCGCCGCTGCTGGCCAATGTGCTGCTCGACGAGGTGGATCGGGAACTGGAGCGACGGGGCCACCGCTTCGTGCGCTACGCCGACGACTGCAACGTGTATGTGCGCAGTCCCCGTGCGGGCGAACGGGTGCTGACAGGCCTGACCAAGCTCTACGATCGACTCCATCTGAAGGTCAACGAGGTCAAGACGACGGTGGCGCCTGCGACCGGTCGCAAGTTTCTGGGCTACGCGATGTGGCGCAGTGCAGGTGACCGGATCAAGTGTGCTGCGGCCCGCAAGGCAGTGGAGACCTTCAAGCAACGCATCCGGCAACTCACGCGTCGCTCGGGCGGGCGAAACCTGTCCGAAATCGCCGAACGGCTGCGGGCCTACATGCCGGGCTGGAAGGCGTACTTTCAGCTTGCGCAGACACCCAAGGTGTTCCGCGAACTCGACGAGTGGATCAGACACCGGCTGCGTGCAGCGCAGCTCAAGCACTGGCGCCGGGGCACGACGATGTACCGGGAGTTGAAAGCGATGGGCGCCTCGGACGAGGATGCCCGCAAGGTGGCGGCGAACAGTCGGTGCTGGTGGCGTAACAGCCGCATGCGACTGAACCGCGCGATGCCGATCGCCTACTTCGACCGGCTCGGCGTGGCTCGGCTTTCATAACCTCAACCGCTCGAACCGCCCGGTGCGGACCCGCATGCCGGGTGGTGTGGGAGGGGAACGGTCAGGTAAGCTGGCCGCCCCTATCCCGATTCTGCGCTCCAAGGCCACGATGTCCGCCCTCCTCAACGCGCCCCAGCGCGAAGCGATCCGCTATCTCGACGGCCCCTGCCTGGTGCTGGCCGGCGCCGGCAGCGGCAAGACGCGGGTGATCACGCACAAGATCGCGAACCTGATCAACGAGTGCGGCATCAGCCCGGTCAACATCGCCGCCATCACCTTCACCAACAAGGCCGCCAGGGAGATGCAGGAGCGCGTCGCCCACATCATGGGTGGGCGCGTGCCGGGCGGGCTCACGGTGTGCACCTTCCACGCGCTCGGCGTGCGCATCATCCGCCAGGAGGCCAGGCACTGCGGGTTGAAGCCGCAGTTCTCGATCCTCGACGCCTCCGACACCGTGCAGATCGTCTCGGATGTCGCCGGCGACAACGACAAGGGCATCGCCAGGCAGATGCAGTGGCAGATCTCGTCGTGGAAGAACGCGATGATCACGCCCGAGGAGGCCGCGCAGCTCGCCGACAACGAGATCGCCTCGGTCGCCGCCCGGCTCTACAAGGAATACGAGCGCACGCTGCGCGCCTACCAGGCGGTGGATTTCGACGACCTGATCTCGCTGCCGGTGCGCCTGTTCGACGAGCACCCCGAGGTGCGCGAGCGCTGGCAGAACAAGCTGCGCTACCTGCTGGTGGACGAGTACCAGGACACCAACCGCGCCCAGTACCGGCTGCTCAAGCTGCTGTCGGGCGTGCGCGGCGCCTTCACCGCGGTGGGCGACGACGACCAGGCGATCTACGCCTGGCGCGGCGCCGACGTCGAGAACCTGAAGCTGCTGCAGCAGGACTACCCCAAGCTCAGGGTCATCAAGCTCGAGCAGAACTACCGCTCCTCGCGCCGCATCCTCGAAGCCGCCAACACCGTCATCGCCAACAACGAGAAGCTGTTCGACAAGCGCCTGTGGTCCGAGCACGGCCAAGGCGAGCAGATCGCTGTTACCAACTGCCGCGACGCCGAGTACGAGGCGGAGTGGGTGGCGACCAAGATCACCGCGCACAAGTTCGAGCATCGCACCCGCTTCAAGGATTACGCGATCCTCTACCGCGGCAACCACCAGGCCCGCCTCATCGAGCAGCACCTGCGCAACAACCGGATCCCCTACGTGATCTCGGGCGGGCAGAGCTTCTTCGACAAGGCCGAGATCCGCGACCTGATCGCCTGGCTGCGCCTGCTGGTCAACGAGGACGACGACCTCGCCTTCATCCGCGCCATCACCACCCCGCGCCGCGGCATCGGCGCCGCCACCATCGAGGCGCTCGGCGCCTATGCTGGGCATCGCCACATCAGCATCTTTGCTGCGGTGTTCGAGGAAGGGCTCACCCAACATCTGAATGCCAAGCAGTTGCAGGGTGTGCAGGAGTTCGCCGCCTACATCAACCGCCTGCAGTACCGCGCCCCGCGCGAGCCCGCCGCGCAACTGCTGGAAGAGCTGCTCGGCGCCATCCGCTACGAGGCCTGGCTGTTCGAGCACTGCGACACCCGCGAGGCGGAGACCAAGTGGAGCAACGTGCGCGACTTCGTCGGCTGGCTGGGCAGGAAGGGCGAGGAGGACGGCAAGAACCTGCTCGAGCTCACCCAGACCATCGCGCTGATCACCATGCTCGACAAGGAGGATCCCGACTTCGACGGCGTGCAGATGGCGACCCTGCACGCCTCCAAGGGTCTGGAGTTTCCCCACGTGTTCCTGGTCGGCGTCGAGGAGGGGCTGCT
This sequence comes from Thauera sp., assembly GCA_040275625.1. GTDB lineage: Bacteria > Pseudomonadota > Gammaproteobacteria > Burkholderiales > Rhodocyclaceae > Thauera. The sequence goes on from JBEOKH010000563.1 coordinate 3,020, forward strand.
GCCGCACCAGAGCAGCGTCGACGAGGACAAGGTCGAGGAAGAGCGCCGCCTGATGTACGTCGGCATCACCCGCGCCCAGCGCAGCCTCAACATCACCTGGTGCGAGCGGCGCAAGTCGGGCAAGGAGTTCCGCACCTGCGAGCCGAGCCGCTTCATCGCCGAGATGGGGGGCGACATCCGCATGAACGACCGCAAGACCGCGCAGCCGGTGTCGAAGGAAGAGGGCAAGGCGCGGCTCGCCAACCTGATGGCGATGTTCGATAGCCGGGACAAGGACTGAGGCCGCTGCCGCCGGCGGGCGGTCCGGGCTTACGCAGGAGCCGGCTGACCCGCTTGCGCAGACGGGTGCGCTCACGGAACCCGTTCGTACCGCTACCTGCACGATGGGGCACCAAACAAAAAGGCAGCCACGATGGGCTGCCCTCTCGATCCGCGATGGCCGCTGTGTTGCGGCGTGCTGCTTACTGCTCGACCGGCGGCTCGGTGTAACCTGCGCCGGCGAGGTTCGCGAGGTAGGCCACTGCCCGCGACACCTCGGTGTCGGTCAGGTCGCTGCCGCCGCCGCGCGGGGGCATCGCATTCTTGCCGGCGATCGCCGATGCGGTCAGGCCATCGTGGCCGAGGGCGAGGCGCGGACCCCACGCCGCCGCATCACCGGTCTTCGGTGCGCCCACCGCGCCCGAGTCGTGGCAGGCCCCGCAGATCGACTTGTAGATCTGCTCGCCGGTCCGGCTGCCGGGGGCGATGGTCACGGCCTGGATCACGACGCGAGCCACCGGCTGGATCAGCGAAGCCCGCAGTTCGGGATCGGTCTTGTCTTGTGCGCCACAGCCGGCCAGCAGCGTGGCAGCAACCAGGGCGACGGGCATTGCGAGGCGGGCGGGCCGCAGGGTGCGTGGGTTCGACATGCTTTGGTCCTCGGACGGGTGGCGCAAGACAGGGTCTAAAGACAGGATTATAGCGGGCTGGAAACCATTGTGGCAGCGTGGCATGGACTTTGCCGTCGAAGCGGGCTATGCTTTCGCGCCTTGTCCGGGTGGATTTCCCGGACGCTACGCGCCCGTAGCTCAGCTGGATAGAGTACTGCCCTCCGAAGGCAGGGGTCGGACGTTCGAATCGTCTCGGGCGCGCCAAACAATTCAATGGGTTAGGTCTTGACGGGCCTGGCCCATTTTCTTTTTTGGCCACTCTGTCACCAAGCCAGTGTGACGTCAGCCTGACCCTGTTCCCGTTTGACCTCTGCTTTCCGTGACCACGCTGTCGGGGATGTGCTCGACCAACTGCTCGATCTGACGAAGATCGGTGAGTCGGTGGGGACGCGCTTCACCGGAGGCAAGGACGGATCGCTGTGGTACTACACCGAGTTGGTCGAGGCTTTTGGCGGGCGGGAGCCGGTGGGGCTGGAGGTGGCGTTTAGGCGCGACCCCGCAGCGGTGCTGGAGCTTGCCGAAGCGAATAACTGATTGGCATGATCCTTCTGCCGCCGCGGATTGATCGGCGGTGGCTGCGAAATTTCGAATAAGCTGTTCGCTATCCGCAGGCCTGAGAAGGTTTTTCGAGTCGAGCAAACAGATTTCGAGGATTCGATGCCCACGATTGGCTACGCACAACTCATCAGCCGCCTCTCCCTGGCCGTCGATCGCTGGCGAAGCCGGCGGAGATCAGCGGGTCGGTCAATCGGCGAGTGGATTCGGCGGGCTTGCCATCTTTGGGAGTGGCTGACGGGACAGGAACTCCCGGCGGAGGCCTTGCCGGCGGGAGGCTAAGTCGACCTGTTTCCTGCCGACGACTACCTCACCGCCGGGCAGCCCACAACGACCGCAAGTTCCGCGTGCGCAACAACGCACTGGGAAGGGTCGATTTTTCCCAATCGTGCGACGCGCGCGCTACCGGGCGCGCCTTCCTTGCCGGAGCTCCTCGACACGGCGCGCGCGACCCTGGCGCCCGTCACCGACGCGTCGCTCCATGAGCGCGCGTTGAGCTACCTGTACCTCTCCGAGACCCGCAGCAGCTTCGAGATCGAGCGCGAGCGGAGCATCCGAGCTCGGACAAGCAGGAGCGCTTCGTTCAACTGCTCCGGCGTGCCGGAGAAACGACGCAGGTCACCGAGGATTGGCTGGTGAGCCTGCAGAATGCCGTGGTGCGCGACGTCTACAGCCAGGAAGCCTCCTACCGGACAAGGCAGAACTGGCTTGAGGACGCCACCGGCCGCGTCACCTTCTTTCCGGTGCCGCCGGGCGAGCTTGCGCGTGCGATGAGGGGCTGGGAGGCTTTCATCAACGACGAGCACCGCTGCACCGATGTGCTGGTCAAGGCGGCAGCATTCGGCGTCGTCTACCTGCGCGAGGATGGCCGGGTGGGTACGGTGAGTCAGGTCGATCTGCACGTCTGAGCGGGCGAAGCCCGTTTCCCGGCGCTTCCATCGCGCGCCTTCGCGGCCGCCCGATGCGTACCCGACCAGGATCGGCTAGAGCTGGTTCGGCGGCACGATGCCGAAGCGCTTCATCTGCCGATAGACCGTCGCGCGCACAATGCCGAGCTCCGCTGCTGCGGCGGTGACGTTCCAGCGGTGGCGGCGCAGGGCGGCCTCCAGCTCGGCGGCCTCGCCGCGAG
>JBEOKH010000564.1:0-1882 GCA_040275625.1 Thauera sp.
GCGGCGAGGGCATCGCGGCGTTCGGCGCTCAGCGCGCGGGCATCGCGCCCGGCCTCGCGACCCGCGGCGATCGCGGCCTCGATCGCGGTCATGCGCTGCTGTCCGCTGCTGATCTCGGTTTGCGCGCGCTCCGGTCCGGTGCGCGCGCCGACCAGCAGGCTGTCGGCCTCGTCAAGGCGCTTGCGCCAGTCCGACAGTGCCCCCTCCTGTTCGGCCAGGCGCTGTTCGAGTTCCGCGCTCGGGGGGGCGGTGACGTGCGCGTCCTTGCCACTGTCGCGTTGCAGCGCGGCGACCTGGCTGCGGGCCTCGGCGATGCGTGCCGGCGCGGTGGCGAGGGTTTCCTTCAGCGTGGCGAGCCGTTGCCGGTAGTCGTCGGCACTTCCCAGGCTGGCCACCGCCTGTTCCAGCGCCTGCTGGGCGGCGCGCTGGTCGGCCTCGGACAGCTTGCGGTCGGCGAGCGTTTCGAGGCGGGTACGGATGTCTTCGACCGCGGGTCGTGGTGGTGCTTCGGCGGCGGCGCAGGGTGCCAGCAGCGCGAACAGGAGCAGGAAGAGGAGCTGGATCAGCGGGCGCATCGGGGCCGGGACGGGGTGAGGAAAAGCGGGCAGGCAGAAAACGGGATGGAGGCGAGTGCTGGCGGAGTCGGCCGGCGCACGGGCCGAAGTTTAGCCTGCGGGTGGGGCGGGCGTCGTGGCGAAACATTCGCTTGAATGGATTTGCCGCCCCGTCTATGGTGCTGGATCGACGGGGAGACGGAAAACAACACGATGGACAACCAGATCCAGCGCATGAAGGTGCTCGGCGCGGGCATCTTCAGCTTGCTGCTTGCGCTCGGGGTGGCGCGTTTTGCCTATACGCCGCTGCTGCCGGTGATGCAGGCGCAGGCCGGACTCGGCCTGGCCGAGGGCGGCTGGCTGGCGGCGATCAACTACCTTGGTTACCTCAGCGGTGCGCTGCTCGCGGCGTCGATCAGCGATCTGGTGCTCAAGGACCGCCTGTACCGCATCGGCATGGTGGTGGCGGTGCTCACCACGGTGATGATGGGGCTCACCACCGATTTCTGGGTGTGGGCGGTGTCGCGCTACCTGGCCGGCCTGGCGAGCGCGGCGGCGATGCTGCTCGGCACCGGGCTGATCCTGAACTGGCTGATCCGCCATAACCACCGCAGCGAGCTCGGTATCCACTTCGCCGGCATCGGTCTGGGCATCGCCGGCTGCTCGGTGGCGGTGGCGGTGATGAGCCCGTGGCTGGACTGGCGCGCGCAGTGGTTCGCGTTCACCGCGATCGCTTGCGTGCTGCTGGTGCCGGCACTGTCCTGGCTGCCAGCGCCCGACACCAGCACCGTCACCCGCAGCGGCGCGCCGATGCACGACAACCCGCCCAGCGCGCTGTTCCTGCGCGTCTTCATGGCGTCGTACTTCTGCGCCGGGGTGGGCTACGTGATCAGCGCGACCTTCATTGTCGCCATCGTTAACCGCCTGCCCGGGCTGGAGGGTCAGGGCAGCTGGAGCTTCCTCGCGATCGGTCTCGCCGCGGCGCCGGCCTGCATCGTGTGGGACTTCATCGCGCGCCGCACCGGGGTGCTCAACGCCCTGATCCTCGCCGCGGTGCTGCAGATCGTCGGCATCCTGCTCCCGGTCGCGGTGGGCGGCATGGCGGGGGCGATCGCCGGTGCCCTGCTCTTCGGTGGCACCTTCATCGGCATGGTGAGCCTGGTGCTGACCATGGCCGGACGTTACTACCCGACGCGGCCGGCCAAGATGATGGGCAAGATGACCATCTCCTATGGCGTGGCGCAGATCCTCGGGCCGACGGTCACCGGCTGGCTGGGTGCGACCTTCGGCAGCTACGCCGGCGGGCTGTGGTTCGCCGCCGCGATGAT
>JBEOKH010000565.1:0-3432 GCA_040275625.1 Thauera sp.
GAGGTCGGACTCGGATTCGATGAGGCCCTGGGTGCTCATCACCACTTCCTTGCCGGCGGCGGCGAGCACCTTGCCCACCTCGAGCCAGTCTTCGAGGCGCAGTTCGTGGCGGCGCGAGCACACGGTCTCGCCGAGATAGACGCTGTCGACCGGCGCTTCGGCGATGTCGGCATAGAAATCGAGCACGCTCTGGTGCGGCCAGTAGTAGAGCAGGGGGCCGAGGGCGAGTTTCATGGGGCAGTTCTCATTCGGATGGGGGAGTCGCCGCACTCTGCTGCACGCCAGGGGGCGTCGAGCAGAGTGCGGCGATCGGGTTCGGCACGGGCAATGGTCCGGGGTTGCGTGCTGCGGTCGATCCGGAGCGTCAGCGCAGGCGCGGGGGCGCGGCGATCACTTCCACGGCCGGTAGTAGGCCCCCAGCGTGTGGCTCTGGCCCTCGGAGACCTTGTTGAGCTCGGCCATCCAAGCTGGCAGCACGCTGAAGCCCTCGGCGCCGCCGGTCTTGAGCTTGTCGAGGGCGGCGCGCCACACCTTGGTGACCTGGGCGACATAGGCCGGGCTGCGCTGGCGGCCTTCGATCTTGATCGCGCGGATGCCGATGCGGGCGAGTTCGGGCAGGAGCTCGAGCGTGTTGAGACTGGTGGGCTCCTCGAGCGCGTAGTAGGTCTCGTCGTTGACCTCGAAGCGGCCCTTGCACAGCGTCGGATAGCCCGCGCGCTCGCCGTCGGCGAAGCGGTCGATGAGGATGCCGTTGAGTCGCGTTTCCATGCCGCGCGGGGTGTCTTCCCAGCGTACGTGCTTGCCCGGAGAGCAGGCGCCGTTGCAGTTGGGCGACTCGCCGGTGGCGTAGGCCGACAGCGCGCAGCGGCCCTCGACCATCACGCACAGGCCGCCGAAGCCGAAGATCTCGATCTCGACCGGGGTGTTGGCGATCACGCTCTCGACCTGTGCCATCGACAGCACGCGCGGCAACACCGCACGCTGGACGCCGAAGCGCTCGTGATACCAGTTGATTGCCTCGTAGCTGGTGGCTGAGCCCTGCACCGACAGGTGCAGGCGCAGCTGCGGATGGGTCCTGGCGGCGTAGGCCATGAGGCCGGGGTCGGCAAGGATGATCGCGTCGAGGCCGAAGTCTGCGGCGCGGTCGACCGCCTGCGTCCAGCTCGCCCAGTTGGCGGTCTGGGGATAGGTGTTGAGGGCGAGCAGGACCTTGCGCTTGCGGGCGTGGGCGTAGGCGATGCCTTCGCGCATCTGCGCCGGGTCAAAGTTGAGTCCGGTGAAGTTGCGCGCGTTGGTGGCGTCCTTGAAGCCGAGATAGACGCAGTCGGCGCCGTGATCGATGGCCGTCTTGAGGGCCGGAAGGCTGCCGGCGGGGCAGACGAGTTCGATCGGGGAAGGCACGGTCATGGGGGCGGGATTTCCGGAGGAAAAAACGCCGCAACCATAGCCGAGCCTGGCGCCTTACGCGTTGATAACCATCAAACCCTGTCGGAGCGGCGGGCGCGTCGTGTGCACCGGGCCGGGGGAGAGCGCCGCGCTTCGGGTTCCTGCGCGGAGCCCGCAGGTGGGCGGCGAGGTGGCGCCTCGGCGGCGGGTCCGCGCCCCGAGGGCGTGAGGTCAGCGATGGGTGTGGTAGGTGCCTGCCGCTGCGTGATGCCCGCCCAGGTGCGGACGATGGTGCGGCTTCGGGCCGAGCAGTCCGCCCACCAGCATGCCGAGCGCGCTCGCGGTCAGGCCGTAGAGCTGTGGCTCGATGTCGCCTTCGGGCACGAAGAGCTCGAACAGGAGCCAGGTTGACAGGCCGAGCATGATCGCGAGCGCGGCGCCGAGATTGTTGGCGCGTTTCCAGAACAGGCCGGCGGCGAGCGGCACGAAGGCGCCGGCGAGCGTGATCCGGTAGGCGTTCTCCACCATCTGGTGGATCGAGGATTCGGTGCTGGTGGCGTACCAGGTCACGAAGGCGGTGAATACCACCACGGTCACCCGCGTGCTCATCAGAAACGTACGGTCGCCCATGCCCGGGAAGAAGCCGCGCAGCACGTTCTCGGAGAAGGTCACCGAGGGCGCGAGCAGGGTGCCCGAAGCGGTCGACATGATCACCGACAGCAGCGCGCCGAAGAAGATCACCTGGGCGTAGAAGGGCATGTACTGCAGGATCAGGGTCGGCAGGATCAATTGCGAATCTTCTTCCATCAGGCGCTCGACCATGCCCGGGTCGATGATGTTGGCGGTGTAGGCGAGGAACAGCGGCACCGCCGCGAAGAAGAAGTAGCTTACGCCGCCGAGCGTGGTGCCCCACACCGCGACGGTCTCGTTCCTCGACGAGTTCACGCGCTGGAACACGTCCTGCTGCGGGATCGAGCCGAGCGCCATGGTGGCGAAGGCGGCGATCCAGGCGATGATCTCGACCGCATCCAGGGCCGGCAGGAACTCGAACTTGCCTTCGGCCGCGGCCTTGTTGATCACATTGTCGAAGCCGCCCGCCATGTCGCCGGCGATCCAGCTCACCCAGATCAGGCCGATGACGATCACGATCATCTGCACGAAGGTGGTCATCGCCACCGACCACATGCCGCCGAACAGCGTGTACACCAGCACCACGCCGGCGCCGAGCAGCATGCCCTGGTTCATGCTCACAAGATCGCCCGAGAGCACGTTGAACACCAGCCCGAGCGCGGTCACCTGCGCCGCCACCCAGCCGAGGTAGGACAGCACGATGCAGATCGACAGGACGAGCTCGGTCGTGCGGTTGTAGCGCATGCGGAAGAAGTCGCCCAGCGTGAGCAGGTTCATGCGGTACAGCGGGCGGGCGAAGATGAGGCCGAACAGCACCAGGCAGGCCGAGGCGCCGAGCGGGTCGGAGATCAGGCCGCGAAAGCCTTCCTCGATGAAGGTGGCGGAGATGCCGAGCACGGTCTCGGCGCCGAACCAGGTGGCGAACACCATCGCCAGCACCACGATCATCGGCAGGTTGCGGCCCGCGGTGATGTAGTCGCGCGCGTTGTGCACCCGGGTGGCGGCGTACAGGCCGATGCCGATGGAGACGACCAGATAGGCGACGACAAGCCAGAGCAGCATGGTTGGGCCCTTCGTGATGGCGCATCCGCGCGCGGTGAGCGAAAAAAAGAGGGCGCGAGTTTAACAACAGAACGCCCCCGCCGGGGGCGTGAATCGCGCGCCAAGGGCTTGATCGCTCGCGACTTATTGCATGTGCGCAACGCTTGCGCCGGGGTCGGTGATGGCCTTGGCGGCGACTTCGGTGTCGACCGGAGTGGCAAGGTGAGTGCGCAGCGTGTCGATGATGCGGCTCGCCGCCTCGTCGAGCGTGGCTTCGTCAATCACCAGCGGTGGCGCCAGGCGGATCACGTTGCCATGGGTGTCGCGGGTGGCGATGCCGCGTGCGAGCAGGCGTTCGGCGATGTCGGCGGCATC
>JBEOKH010000566.1:0-4711 GCA_040275625.1 Thauera sp.
GTCGATCAACACCTCCTCGAGCGGGCCGCTGCCGAGCGCGAGCGCACCGAGCGCCGGACGCAGGATCACATCCCAGTAGAAATAGCCGAGATACGCCGTCAGCAGCTGGCGCCGGCAGTGCGGCTCGATCGCCTGCACCGCCTCCGAAACCAGCACGGCATCCATGTTGGCGTTCGCCTCGGCAATCCGGCAGGCATCGCCGAGACGGTCGACCAGCGCATCGAGCGCGGCCGCGTTGCCGGCCGCGAACGCCGCTGCACCGGCCTCGGGCAGAAGGTTCGGGGCATTCGCGGCCGACTGCAGCAGCGCACGCGCCGCCTCCACCGCCCGCGCATCGACGAAGGCACAATCGTCGTAGATCGCCAGCGCGTCGAGACACTCGTGGATCCGCGTCTTCACCGCGTCGAGAATCGCCGGATCGGTGGTGCACGCGTCGGCGGCCGGCAAGGCGTGGTAAAGCGTGTTGAGCTCGTGGAGGACGAAGTTGATCCGGCGCCGCTTGTACTCGATGCCGAAGCGGATCACCACGCGCGCGAACGCGGGCATGTCGGCGTCCTCGCGCACGTCGTCCGCCACCTGGTAGGTCTCGCGCAGGATCCCGCCGTGCGCCGCCCACGCCTCCACCACCTGCTGCAGCCAGCGCGCCCCCGGCGACTCACGGGGGCAGCCGCACAGCGCGCCGAGCAGGCCGGCAAGAAAATCGACCGCCTCCAGCACCAGCGTCCGCCACCAGGCGTTGTACACCAGCGGCATGGCGCCGAGCGCGTTGGTCGAGGTCAGCCGCCAGTGGCGCAGCTCGGCGACGGTGAACGGTCGCCACAGCGCGCCGCCGGTGGCGCGCTCGACGAGCGCCTCGACCTCCGGCCGGCTGTGCACGATCGCCAGCTTGAGGCGGCGGATCTGGCGGTTGTAGCGGCTGATCTCGGCAAGCTCCTGCTGGATCGGCTGATGGCGCGGCAGGTCGGACAGCGCGCTGCGCAGCACCTCGAACCAGCCCGGCTCACCGGCGCCGGCGCCCGCATCGGCCTCGCGCCCGCCACGCACCTCGGCGTGCGGATCGATGAAGATCAGCCGCCGGTCCACCTCGCGGAACGCGCGGTGGGTCCGGATGTACCCGACCGCAGCCATGATCGGCTTGTTGTCGAGCACGCTGCCGTCGAGCAGCACCACCTCCGCGGGGTCCATGCCGCTTGCGCGGTAATGCGCGAAGTTGCGCGCCAGGAAGCGCTCGCGCGTGCTCCACACCAGGCCGCGCGCGGCGAGCAGGGCGTCCATCTCGGCCATGCGGGCGGGCGGAAAGGCCCCGGGGTAGGAGGCCGAGGCACGCGCCGCGAAGGCGAGCGAGGGCGCGTTGTCGAGGCCGAAATCACTGTCGAGCTCGCCGGTCTTGTGGTGCTCGCACGCAAAACGCAGCAGATGGCGATGCTCGCGCTCGCGCAGCAGCGGCGGGTCGTGGGTGAACAGCGCGCGCTCGATGCCGCGGAAGTCGGTCACCGTGACCGCCAGCGACAGCCGCGTGCCCGAGGGCAGCAGCGAACCCGCAGCCGACGCGCCGAGCTCCATCGCGAGCAGGCCGTCGAGCAGCTCGGCGCTCAGCCGTTCACCATCGAGCGGCGGGCTGAACCAGCGCGAGCGTACAAAGTCGAGCGCGCGCTCGAGCGTCTCGCGGTCGGGCTGCACCGCGAGCATCCCCTCGCGACGGGCCCACGCCAGCAGCGGACGCAGCAAGGGGCGGAAGTACCACTTGTCCCAGGCCCTGGCGCGCGCTGCCGGCGCGATCAGGCGCTGCATGTCGGCGCGCTCCAGCCACAAGCGCGTCACCGGCGCGAGGCTGAGGTCGTGCGCGAGCGCGCGTGCGAGCGCGATGCCGTTGATCGCGCCCGCCGACGAGCCGGAGATCACATCCACCAGCACGCGCAGGTCCACGCTGCGGCCGAGGCGCTTGAGGAGGTCGAAATACACCTCGGCGGTCCACGCGTCGGCACCGGCCCCCGGCGGATAGGCATGATCCGGCGCCTGCTTGGCGGCCGGCCCCGCGACGCGGTGATAAGCGCGCGAAGCGCGCGCGAGGTTGAGCAGTTCGCGGTTGATGCCATGCTGGTAGACCGCCAGCGAGACGCCGCCGAACAGCACCAGCGCCAGCCGCAGCTCCTTCTCCTTCATCGTCTTCCCCCGCGCACCACGCTGCGCCCAGAGCCCCAAAGTTGCACCTGTGCACGCTGCCGTCAAGCCACGGCGGGCAGAATCCGTCCGCCCCGGGACAATCCAGCGCGGCCGCGCGCGCCGGGTTTGCCTATACTTCCTGACCGAACCCACCCGAGGAGACGAAAGCCAATGACCACCTGGTACCCCGACAACGCAGAATCCATCGGCCACACCCCGCTGGTGCGCCTGAACCGCGTGCTCGACGGCGCGCAGGCCACCGTGCTCGCGAAGATCGAGGGCCGCAACCCGGCCTACTCGGTCAAGTGCCGCATCGGCGCGGCGATGGTCAAGGACGCGATCGCCCACGGCCGCCTCGGCCCGGGCCAGGAGATCGTCGAGCCCACCAGCGGCAACACCGGCATCGCGCTCGCCTTCGTGTGCGCCGCGCGCGGCATACCGCTGACCCTGACCATGCCCGAGACCATGAGCGTGGAGCGCCGCAAGCTGCTGGTCGCCTATGGCGCCAGGCTGGTGCTGACCGAAGGCCCCAAGGGCATGAACGGCGCCATCGCCAAGGCGAAGGAGATCGTCGACAGCGACCCCGGCCGCTATGTGCTGCTGCAGCAGTTCGAGAACCCGGCCAACCCGGCGATCCACGAGACCACCACCGGCCCGGAGATCTGGAACGACACCGACGGCGGCATCGACATCCTGGTCTCGGGTGTCGGCACCGGCGGCACCATCACCGGCGTCTCGCGCTACATCAAGCGCGTGCGCGGCAAGGAGATCCAGTCGATCGCGGTCGAACCCGCCGCCAGCCCGGTGATCAGCCAGACCCTCGCCGGCCAGCCGCTCACCCCGGCACCGCACAAGATCCAGGGCCTGGGCGCCGGCTTCGTGCCCAAGGTGCTCGACCTGTCGCTGGTGGACGGCGTCGAGCAGGTGAGCAATGAAGACGCGGTGCTCTACGCCCGCCGCCTGGCGCGCGAGGAAGGCATCCTCGCCGGCATCTCCTGCGGCGCCGCCACCGCAGCCGCGGTCCGCCTCGCCCAGCGCCCCGAGAACGCCGGCAAGACCATCGTCGTCATTCTCCCCGACTCCGGCGAGCGCTACCTCAGCTCGATCCTGTTCGAGGGCCTGTTCGACGACAAGGGCATGGCCATCTGAACTCGCCATGGATGTCCGCGTGCGCCGCGTCTACGACCCGCCGGCAGCCACCGACGGCTGCCGGGTGCTGGTCGACAGATTGTGGCCACGCGGGCTGCGCAAGGATGCCGCGGCGCTCGACCGCTGGCTGCGCGACCTTGCCCCTTCGGATGAACTGCGCAAGTGGTTCGCTCACGACGCCACGCGCTGGGACGAATTCCGCCACCGCTACGCCGCCGAACTGCAGTCGCCGTCAACCGCTGCAGCACTCGCCGAACTGCGCGGCCTGATCGCCACGGGGGCGGTGCTCACCCTCCTCCACGCCGCGCGCGACGGCCGCCACAACAACGCCGAGGCGCTGCGGCAGTGGCTGGCGAACGACGCCCTTGTCTGACCCGGCAGCCGCCCGACGCACTCGAATCGCTCACGGTCGCATCGCGTAACACGTGCGCGCGGCTGTAATCCGGACCGCGTGATAATCTTGATTGTGCAGTGCACAATCCAATCATGCAGCTGCCGGGCAGGCGCCACCGACGCTCCAATGCCGTCTGCCGGCCGGATCAGGAGGGCGTTTCGATGTTTCGCTTGCCGTGGACAACAAAAAAAGTACGTGCCGCGCCGCTTGCCCTCGCCCTACAGGGCGGCGGCGCGCACGGCGCGTACACCTGGGGCGTGCTCGACCGCCTGCTCGAAGCCGGTGTTCCGATCGAAGGCATCAGCGGCACCAGCGCCGGGGCGATGAATGCCGTGGCGCTCGCCGAGGGCTGGACCACGGGCGGGGCCGATGGCGCGCGCGCCGCGCTCGACCGCTTCTGGACGGCCGTCGGCGACAGCGTACCCTTCCACCTCGAGCTGCTGCACAGCCTCAGCCCCTCGGGTGACGGCAGCCTCCCCGCGCCGATGAACATGTTGCTCGGGCTCGCCCGCATGTTCTCGCCCTATCAGTTCAACCCCTTCGACCTCAATCCGCTGCGCGATGTGGTGCGCGCGCAGTTCGACTTCGAGCGCATCCGCCGCGAGTGCCCGCTCAAGCTCTTCATCGCCGCCACCGCGGTACGCACCGGCAAGGTCAAGCTGTTCCGCACCGCCGAGCTCAGCGAAGCGGCCCTGCTCGCCTCGGCCTGCCTGCCCACCCTGCATCACGCGGTGGAAATCGACGGCGAGCACTACTGGGACGGCGGCTTCACCGCCAACCCGGCGATCTACCCGCTGCTCTACGAATGCGACACGGCGGACCTGCTGATGGTGCTGCTCAATCCCCTGCAGCATGCGCAGGCCCCCCGCAGCGCCGAGGACATCGCGACGCGCAGCATGGAGCTCGGCTTCCTGACCACCTTCCTGCGCGAGATGCGCATGATCGCCCACGCCCGCCAGTTCATCGCCGAGCGTCCGCGCTGGTCACCGATCGGCCGCCTCGAGC